>NZ_JAUBTK010000084.1:0-34024 GCF_036702455.1 Microcoleus sp. D2_18a_D3 | reverse complement strand
ATATTTTGGCGAACCTTAGCAATGATGTTAGAGTCTAGAATACATAGATAATGTTTTTTGTCAATGCGTAAGTCCTAGTTACAATTAATCCTGGCTTAGAAATGTTTTGATTGCAGGTTTGAGCGTTTAGTATTGCAGGTCGCTACACCTATGCAGTACCTGCAAACTTTACTCGCCGTTATCGGGGTCAAGCTTATTGGAAGACGCAAGATGGGACAGAAACGTGAGCATACTTACTTACCGGATGGGGGCAGCTTGCCTGCAGATTTCAACGAGCTTTATGCAGCGGTATCCTCAAAAATGCTCGAAAAATACGAAGAAAAAGTTCAGAAACGAGATGAAAAAACGCTCATCAATAACGCATGAAACGCTTGATAGCACTAGCTTAGACCCCATACCACCCCTAGCTAGTATGTCTTATATAAACAATGTAGGGAGGGGTGGTAGGGAGGGGTGGTATGGAAATTAAGGACAATTCACCCCCTTCAACGGGTACAAGCGAACACCACCATAAATAGTTTGAGGTGGGCGATCGAGTACAAAAATTGACTACTACATCGCCCTAAACAAGGAATCACACCCCAGCAGTCAGAAAGTTGTCGTTACTGTTCCTTACGCTCAAAAAAACCCTGTGCTGATAGACGCTTAGTTTCCGGTGTTGGCTCAGGATATAGGTTTATCCTGATGAATCCGTAGTGACTCAAGCCCTGGCTCAGAAAATATTAAAATTATAGGTATTGAACTATTATGTAGTGTGCTATATAATAGTTGTTGACTGGATTTTTAAATGGATAACAACTCGAACATCAACCAACGGCGACAGGTGGGGAGGCAGCTTTCGTTTGCCCTTTATAGTGCGTCGAACCGCGTCATTCGGCTCCATCGGCCCTTTCTTGAGCCTTTGGGCCTGACCTATCCTCAGTTTCTGGTCATGCTCGCTCTCTACGAGGGCACCCCGCGCACTGTTGGGGAAGTAGGGCAAGAGCTCGGTATGGAGAACGGAACCTTGACGCCCCTCTTAAAGCGCCTTGAGAGTGCGGAGTTGGTAACGCGCATTCGTGACCGCCAAGACGAACGCCGCGTTCTTATCGATCTAACAGAAGCGGGCGAGGCACTCCGCTCCGCAGCGTGCTCGATCCCTGAAAAGATCGAGACGGCCTGCCGTCTCTCCGATGAAGACCTTGCCGAGCTTCGCGACACCTTGAACGGGCTAGGTCATCCCCGTTCGGCCAAGGCTCTCGACCACGAACCACCTTCCAACTGACACCATCTTTTGAGGTTTCACGATGTCAAACGCAACACACCTTTCAAACGGTCTCATTGAATTAGAAAATGAACCATCACAAACGCTCTCTTTTGAAGAGACAGTTCGAGCGCGCCGCTCATTCCGCTCATTTTTACCAACACCCGTCCCTAACGCTCAAATTTTGCAAGTCTTGGAAGATGCACAATATTCTCCATCGAATTGCAACACGCAGCCGTGGAACACACACATCGTTTCGGGCGAAAAGATCAAAGAATTGGGCCGCATTCTAACCGAGCAAAACGAAGCGGAGAATTTCACGCCGGATTTTAGCTTCGATATGGAGTGCTTTTATGGCGCCTATAGTGAACGCCGAATTGAACACGGCAAAACCTTTTATGAGGCGATGGGTGTGGCGCGGGGCGACAAGATCGCGCGTCATAAAGCCGCTGCAAAAAATTACACCTTCTACGGTGCACCTCATGTCGCTCTGCTCTTCATGCCTTCCTTTGGAGATAATGTGCGCGTTGGCGGTGACATTGGAATGTATGGCCAGACGTTTTTGTTGTCTCTGACGGCGCGCGGTTTAGGAGGTATTCCGCAGACCGCCATTGGCTTTTTTGCACAGACCATCCGCGAATATTTGGGTATCTCCGATGAACTCAAGCTGATGTTTGCCATTGCGTTTGGCTATCCAGACTTCACAGCACCAGTCAACAGTGTTCGGATGGGGCGCGTTCCCGTCTCAGAGAGCGTGACCTTTCACCATTAAAAAATGTTCGGATGAGGATGATTGGTCATTTAACAGATGTAACCCACAGACCAGAAGTAAAAGCCGCGCTGGCGCAGGCTGACGCCGGGCAGATTGCTGGCTACCGCGCGCCCGGCGGACTCCTGCCGCGCGCCCCTACTTCGAGAATCACTCGGGGTAAGACCGGCCCAAATGATGTACAGCAGTGGAATGAGACTCTTACCCAGTACAAGGAAATCGTTTTATGAAGATAGGCATTCTTGGCACGGGCCATATCGGCACGACGCTGGTGACAAAACTGAGCGCGGCCGGACACGACGTGAAGGTCGCCAATTCGCGCGGTCCCGAGACAATCGACGTTGACATCCTCAAGAACGGTGCCCGTGCGGTCACCTCTGCGGAGGCAGTCACACGGGTTGATGTGGTGATCATGTCCACGCCGCTTGGCGCCATCCCCCGGATCGCACCACTGTTCGCAGACGTGCCCGCCGAAACGGTGGTCATCGACACGTCCAACTATTATCCCAAGCGTGACGGCGAAATTGCGGCGATCGAAGGCGGGCAGGCCGAGAGCGAGTGGGTCGCCGAGCAGATCGGTCGCCCAATTGCCAAGGCATGGAACGCGATCACGTCCGCATCCTTCGCCGACAAGGGCGCGCCTGCAGGGGCAGCGGGTCGCATCGCAATCCCCGTCGCCGCCGATGGCGACCGGGAGCGCGACGTGGCGATGACGCTGGTCGACGAAACCGGTCTCGACGCGGTTTATTCAGGCACGCTTGCCGAGTCCTGGCGCCAGCAGCCCGGATCGCCCTGTTACTGCACAGACCTCAGCCGCGAGGAGATGCCTGCCGCGCTCGCCTCAGCGGAACGTGAGCGCTTGCCCAGGCGCCGCGAGCTGGCGATCGAGGCGATCATGGAGCGGGTGGGTGATAGCACTACCAACCCTGATTCTGACTATGCCGTGCGCCTGACCCGCGCGCTGTTCATGTGAAGGCGGTCAAGGGCTGGAGAACAACTTCCCCGCCCGTCACGCCGATCATCCCGACCGACCACAACAGTGAGACGTGACATGGCTCGTCACATGATCATCGCATCATGCGTTGAGCCGCGCCGCGCCTCTTCCCGTTCGACATCCACACAAACAACCGGAGAGCAATCATGGGGACCGACAACAGCCCACTCATCTTCCTTATGGGCGTCACCGGCCAGACCGGCCGCTTCATTTTGGAGGATTTCGACCGAAACCCGAGCGACGCACGCATCCGTATCGGGGTACGCAAGCAGGAGGATCTGAAGCGGTTGCACAATGAAGGTCGCGACGCGGTGCTGTTCGACCTCGACGATCCGCGCACATTCGGGCCCGCGCTCTGCGGTGTCGATCGGCTCAATATCCTGACCGGCTACACGATCGCCATGACGCACCAGACCAAGACGCTGGTCGACGCCGCCAAGAAGGCGGGGGTGAAGCACATCGTCAATCAGGGCGTCTTTGCCAACAACGACTGCACCGACTCGAAATTCTCCTGGTTCGCGCTGGTCGAGTGCTACATCGAGGCCAGTGGCATACCCTGGACGCATCTGCACCCCAATATGTTCATGGATGGAATGTTGAACGTGTCGCCGCCGACGGGCGGTTCGTTCCCGGTGTTCTGGGGAGAGCAGCGGGTCGGCTACATCGCCGTTACAGATATTGCGGCGGTCACGGCCAAGGTCTTGCGCGACGGACCGGAGAACCACGCCTCAAAGAACTATTATCTCAGCACCGAGACGATGACGGGGCCCGAACTCGCCATCATGTTGAGCGAGGTCCTGGGCCGCACGATCACCTGCGACGTGCGCCATCCAGCGGACATGGAAGCCTTGTTCAAGGCGGGCGGGTTGAAGGTCGAGGACTGGTACGCCAAGAGCTCGATAGAATTCTGCACACAACTGGCCGACGGGCGGCTGGGCTATTTCGGCACGGTGCGCGACGACATCCCATATCTGCTGGGTCGGCCCGGAACCAGTTTCCGTGCTTGGGCGACAGCACACCGGGCCGAACTGCTCGATCTGGTTGATCAGCGCGCCGACGAAACTCCCACGGAATAACCCTCTTTTATCACTAGCGCGGGAGTATAATTCACTCGGGGTAAGACCGGCCCAAATGATGTAGGGGGTAAATGAGCAGTCCTACAGAAACTTACGCTAAGGAATTGATTAGTCGTTTTGAATACTGAGCTCGCCTCTTATAAACCTGTACCAATTGATCTGTCTGAAATTTAAAAGCCTCAAATCCTTACTGTGCCGTACAAAAAAGCTGTACCAAAAAATCTATGCTCTAATTGGTACAGTTTAATTTTCAATTCTTTAAGTTTTTGAGAGACAAAAAAAGTAGTTCCCAGAATCCTTATCCAGTAAAAGTTTCAGCCAAGCACGTAAGTTTCTGTACGACTGCTCATTTACCCCCGTGACTAGGGCGATCGACCTCGATCGTAAAAAAAATTGGCAAGGGTTACAATCCCAAGATTTTGCTACAGCACAAACTCATAGCTAATCTCTGTAGTTCTTCCTTTAAAATAGAGCCGAGTGCCTTCTGGATACTCCCATCCCACCTCGCCTTCTAAGGGAATAAGCATCTCATTGCGAACTGAATATTCCCAAAATCTGCCGCCCCAAGGCATCGCAGTCAGCTTGTCACGATAACGAGCCTCAGTCCGAAACGTATCGATCGTCCCTTCAGCATTAAACTGAAACACAGCAGAGACAGTAGTTGCGCCATCGGTTAAAGTAGCGCGAGCGGAGGTGTCATTAATTGCTTCCCAGCGCACACCCTGGCTGGGTAATAGTGCAGTAGGATACCAAAGAGCCTCAGCAAAGTACCGCAATAATTCACCTTGGTTCGCTTCAGGCGTACTGGGTATTTTTGCAACGGTAAAAAGACCGAGTAATGATGCGTGTAAGCTGCCTTCTCCTAAGAGATAGGTATCATGAACAAAGGCATTAACTCCTGGAGCCATCTGAATACGTGCATCCCAATCAAAACCTAGCCGTTGAGTCGTCACAAGTTGAGTGGCAGTAAACGGACTCCACTTGGATTCCGTTTCGCTCATATTGAACTGTCCCTGCTGAGAGAGTTTGACAGTAGCCACGATCGCTTGTCCATCCTTAAGAACTGTCCGAAAAAATCGCTGTACGGGTTCTGGCAAGCCTTCAATATCTTTTTGGTCGTAGATTTTGGGCTTAATTGTCCGTTGTCCATTGATTAATTTTGCTCGTAGGCGATCGGTATCTGACTGCCAGCAATAGCTACCATAAATAGCAGCAATTCCCAAGCTGACTACGATTAAAACACCAATAATTGCCATCCACTTAATCCACATGATACTTACCTATGTTTGTTGATTTAGAATTTGATAGATTGTGATGAGCAGAACGATCGCACAAATAGTTGTATAGATTAAAAACGTGTACTTAGATAGCCAATTAGGAAGATAAATCGCAAAATTTTCCTTTGTTGAATTTGAATACTTCCGTGCAATCAGAGTTAACGGGCAGACGAATCGAAAGGTTAGTAAGGTTAGCCCTTCTAGAGATACAAATCCATAACCAATCCAGAGCCAGATATCGAGTTTATTTGCGATTGCGGCATAAAGCATATAGAAAATCACAAAATTGAAGAATACCCAAATCGCAGTGTGAATGATTTTAATCAGGGTCAATTTTGTTTCATTTTTCATGTTGTGTCAATTTTGAATACTTCAATCACAAATGGAGTTTTCATTTCTTCGTCAGAACCTTGTTGGCGATCGCATCTACGAGTCTGGCTTACTTCTCCCCAAAGACTATCTTTGCGATCTGTGTACGCATTTCAAACAGATTCATATCTTGCCGATTGCCCAAGATGATGATGACGATTTTGTCATTGGGGTAGCGGGCAATGACACTATGAAAGCCGTTAATCCCTCCTTCGTGACTGACTATTGGGTGATTACCTTCCTTGCCAATGCCCCAGCCATAGCCATAGCCGAATCCGCCGCGTTCAGGCATCAGGGCAAAAGGAGTGAACATGATGTCTCGCAAGTTTTTCGGGATTAGTTTGTCTGTGTACAACGCCTGATCCCAACGGTAGAGGTCTTCCACAGTGGAGTACAATCCGCCAGCAGCGTAGGGGATAGACATATCAATGAAATCAGCCGGAACGCTCGTCTGGTCACGATAGCCAACAGCAAGATCGCCGTTGTTGTGGTAGTAGCCCGAATTGACCATCTGCAACGGGACAAAAATATTGTCTCTGAGAAACGCTTCATAGGTCGCCCCAGATGCCCGCTCGATGATGGCACCTAGCACAACATAACCGGAGTTGCTGTAGCTAAACTTTTCACCTGGCTGGAAATCCAGAGGTTTGTCTTTGAACCGTGCGATCGTTTGGGTGGGAGACGACGGCGATCTCATAGTGGTCTGGAAGTCTGGGAAACTGGTGAAATCTGGGATACCAGAGGTATGGGTCAAGAGATGATGAAGGGTGATATTCTGCCACGGGTTAGGACATTCTGAAAGGTAAGTGCAGATGCGATCGTGAACATTGAGTTTGCCCTGTGCCTGCAAGATGAGGGTCGCCACCGCCGTGAACTGCTTCGTCAGTGAGCCGATACGAAATTTTGTTTGCGCCGTGTTGACCAAATGCTTTTGGCGATCGGCTTCGCCATACCCCTTTCTGACCAGAACTTTGCCGTTTCGCGCAATCAGCACTGACCCGCTAAAGAGTCTCGCTTTAGTCAGCTTGCTCAAGTATGTGTCAGCTTTGGAAATGATGTCCTGAGCCAGAACCTTGTTTGCGATCGCATCTACGAATTTGGCTGACTCGTTCACCCAGGGATTGTGACCCGATCGCTCAAACCAAATCAATTCTTTGTGGGGCGCAGTCAGGAGATTAAAGTATTCCTCGGTCAGCTTCGGCGGTGCGTTAACATCGTGGCGACCAATCAGAAAGTAGACTGGCACTTCCAGGCGCGTTGCTTGCTTGCGAAAGTCCACATCCCATAATTGCTGGTAAACAACTCCGAAAGTGTCCAGCAATCCTCGGACAAAATTCACCTTGTCGTATAGTCCGTACTCGGAACCCGCAAGGTCTTGCAACGTATTAAACCCTGCATTAGCGATCGCCGGATTCTCATTCATGTACTTGAATGTCTCTGTGAGGTAAGCCGCACTCTTCAATGCAACATCGTTGCCGTAATAAGGCGGCGGGCCTTGTTGCTTGAGTTTTTCCACTTGTTTCGTGTCTCCGCGTTTCTGTGCCAAACGCAGAGCAAAATCGTAGCAAATTAGATCATTCTCCAGAAACGCCACCATTTGCCCCGTGCCGATAAAAGCATGAAACAATTCTGGGTAACGTTGCACCACCATGATGCCAAGGGCGCTACCCCACGACTCGCCCAACACATAGACTTTTTCTTTGCCAAAGCGTTGTCGCAGGTTTAAGACCAATTCGCGAGTATCGGTGATGTAGCGATCGGGTGTTAACTTAGAACGATCGACTGCATCGAAGGATTTGCCTGCTCCCGGTTGATCCCAATTGACAACAACAAAGCGATCTTCTAGCCCCGCTAGTGCGCGTCTTGCAGTGACGAGTTGGCTACCGCCGGGCCCGCCAGCCAGAAAGAGCAACACGGGATTGCGCGAGTCTTTGCCGCGAATCGAGATCCATTCCTCGGAACCGCCGAGTTTCACTTTTTCTAGTACAGCAATGCTGTTGGGAATGGGCTTGCTGTTGACATCCAGAATGGGTGGTGTGGATGCCAATAGTTGTGAGGCGAAAATGGCAAGAAGGGCGATTGAAATAGCTCCTGCAAGCTCGGCAAGCATCACGCGCACGGTAAAGCCAAGCCGAAACATCGCAAGAAATAAGGCAACTTCTGCCATTATGAATAAAATCTGAATCGAGCGGGGAACGGTAGTGATGCTGGGTAACAGCATTACTGGAAAAATTACTAGAATGATTAATATGGATACTAGAATTCGCAGTAGTATGAGGGCGATCGCACTCACAAATTGCAGTTTAGATAGCTGATTTAGCTTGCGGTCATGAATAAGTTGACTCATCATCAATTCCACTATTTGGACAGTTACATCAGCTTCAGATTGCGGGTTGCTTAAATAAAAGCTACCGTTTCTTGACCTTCCCCACACCCTCCACAGACTCCCGAACTTCGGGAGAGCCGACATATTCTATTGACCCCACGCCGGATACAGATGCGTCCAATCGATCGCTCACATTGACTACAGCACTCCCCACACCGCTATTGCGAACCGTAGCCTGTTTAGTCTTGAACTCATCGCCTTGGAAGCTTCCAACCCCGGAAAGGGTAAGGTCTAGTAGATCAGCGCTTCCGGCGATCGTTACTTTCCCCACGCCATCCATCACAACTGCCAATCGTTTGCCTTGAATACCCTTGGCTTCAATACTGCCGACCCCATCTATGTTCAAGCTTTCTAGACTCTTGACCTCCAAAACAAACTCAATAGGCTTTGTCGGATTGAAAGAGGAATCATTTGCGATGCTGAGATACAGGATGCGATCTTTCACGCGACTCTCTAGAAGCGGAAGAATATTGTCCTCAGCGTTAATCGTGAGGGATTCTTTTCCCGTCTGCTGCACCTTGACCCTGCCCACAGATTTAAAGGAGATAGATGAAAATCCAGCCACTTCTCTGGATTCTGTTTTAACGATTCCAGACCCTCTAACTCCACTACCAATATTGAAATAGCAGCCCGCGACTATGCTCAAAGCTACCAAGCACGCAACCAACCAGTATCGCTTCAGTCTCATTGTTTTGCCTGCCTTGGTTCAAATTAAAATTTAAATTAACAAGCGCGATCGTCCGCAGACGATGCGATCGCCATTTGCACTTTGAATAGCTGATTTAGCTTGCGAATCGGGGAATGAATCAGGTTATTCATGATAAATTTCCCTATTCCATCAGCTTCAGATATTGGTGGTAGATAATAACGATTCAGATTTATGCTGTCCTACTCACTCAGTCGCTATTTGAGGTTTTTCTCTACCAAATTGCCACAGCAAGATGATACCCAAGCCGAACAGATTGACTAGGAAAACTACTAACCCTCCGAAAAATGGAATTAGTGTCATAACTGTCACGATCGCCAAACCAACTAAGAACTGCTGCTGTAAAGACCAATTACCATTACGGAATAGGCGTTGACCGACAAAAAGTGCTACGCCTAATGATCCGACTAGAGCAGTAATCACCGCAGTCAGACTCAGGAGTGGAATCAGAGGAATACCAATGAGCGTAATCGCTAAAAACACGGTAGCAAAGACAAAGGAAACGATCGCCCCGATGCCCCATAGAGCAGTCAAACCGGGGTGTTGACCCAATTTTGTCGCCAAATTTGGCAGGAACTGTGGGCTGGTCTGTAAGATGATCAGTCCGAGAATAGCTGCTACTACAGCGGAACAAGTTCTGAAAATGGTACTGAAGAAATAGTGCGCGAAGAAGCTACTTCTGCCTCGATTGGAGCCATACATCATGCCATGTCGATCGCTGAATGTAGCGCGTTCACCACCAATAATGGCACCTGGTTCCTGTACGATTTTGCCGCCAAATGAGTAAGCATCCCCTTCTACCCGCGCTCCTTTTTGCAGGATGACATCTCCGCCAAACGCGATCGCAGTATCCACAACTTTGGCATTAGGGGATACCGTAACACTCCCGCCAAAAGCAAGGGCATTTTCGACAACTTGGTTCTCTGGTACGGTTACGCTTCCACCAAAGCGGATGAGGTTGGTATTGTTGATATTGATATCAGTCTGCGCCAGGGCATTGCCTGCAAATATTAAGCAAATGGTAGCTATAAAAGCCAGAATTAAATGTTGCCATTTCATAGATTTCATCCTCGTCAAAATACCGCGATATTTTTGTCAGGCCGGCCGCTTGACCAAACTTTTCAAAGTGTTCTCTTCCCGATTTGATGATTCCTGCATCAATGGCTGGTTTGAGCCACGGATATTGCGAAAGGTAGTATTGTTCGTCGAAGATATCGTAATTCATGGTTGCTCCTTTAAGAACGTAAAGTGCGATCGTACTTTTTTATAGAACCATCGCCCACCACCAATAAAAAATCATTAATCATCAGCATTAGCTAATGACTAATGACTGATGACCGATGACCAATGACTAATAACTATCCGATGGCGAAAGTGCCATTACCATTAGATTGTTGGAAAGTCAAACCCAAGGTTGCTGCTCCTTCAATCACGCCGATCACATCTCCAAAACGCTGGATTGACAAATTGTTGCCAACGGGATTCAGGCTGTAGCCGTCGTTTAAAGAATTTCCTTGCAGTTGGATCAAATCGTCTGCTATGTTGAAGTTCCGAATAGTAGCTTGACCGTTACCCAAATAGAGCGGGGTCGCGCTTGCATTCCCGGCTGTAGGAGGAACTCCGAGTACGAATGTATCAACTCCCGGGCTACCAATCAGGATATCGAATTCATTGGTGCCAAAGCTTTCATACTGTCGGTTGCCGTTGCGATCGATACCTACTTCTACTCCGACAAATTCCGCAGTCCCCGCACCCGCACCAGTGATGAAGTCGTTGCTGCGGGTGCCGACAAAAGTTGCGGATCTAGTAGCCTCGTTTTTCCCGAAATTGAAGAAGTGCTCCCGGCCGGTTTTCAATACGCCTGAGTTGACAAACGGTACGATATCCGGGTTTTTCTTTAAGTATTCTGGTTCAAAAAACGAAGTTCCAAAACGACCTTCTTTAGCCCCAAATTGAACGAAATGCTGATAGCCTGATTTGAAAGTTCTGTTCTGAATAAACGGTAGCAAGTCTGAGTTGTTTGCTAAATAAAAGTCTTCGCTGTATTCGGGCGATACTTGAGTGCGCCGGAATAAGCGGTTTCCTTCATCGTAACCTAACTGGATAAATTCATCGAGGCCGGTGGCAAAGGGTGCGTTTGGGTTGACGGTGCGAACCAAGGATACGATGTCTGGTTTGGTGGCAAGGTAAGTAGATTCGTCAAAATAACGCGAAACTTTAGTTAAGCCGGCGGCTTGACCGAATTTTTGAAAGTGTTCTAGTCCCGATTTGATAACTCCTGCATCAATGGCTGGTTTCACCCAAGGATATTGCGAAAGGTAGTATTGTTCGTCAAAGATATCGTAATTCATCGTTGTTCCTTGAAGAGAGTAAGGTGCGATCTGACATCTTGCACCTTTTGCACGAACAGCCTTTCAGACCTGCTAAGCTAAAGTTCAATTTTATTGTGGGTTGGCCCAAGAGTCATCCCCTAAAAGGCTGATTGATTCTTGTGCAAGATTTCTAGCCGAGGAAAGTGATAACCGCTGGAGGATCAAAGGAACTTCTCATCCCAATTTCTTGCAGATTTAGATTTGCTCCCCCCTGAATTATGGCAATTGTATATGTTAATAATTGTTTGATTATCTTACTAAATTTTCTTGGGTACAGTTTCTTGTTTAATAACTATTTTTGAACTTGCTGAATTCTTTGCTGGACTAATTTACTTAGCCAGTTTAATTTTTCAAGCATGGGCAAATGACATATTACTTTCATACGTTTTTAGGAAAGCAACTGGGCACAAATCAAGTATATCTATATCTATATCGAGCTAATGTCTTTGATCCCCACAGAAAGATTACAGTGACAGCGGCTATCGCAATTATTGAATAGTGAATATCAGGATAGTCAACTAGCGGATTGTGAGTTTGATCTTTGGGAAATAAAATCCTCCCAATATTAGCCAAACTATGAAAAATGATGCACGCTGAAACACTCTTTCCAGTGTTGTTATAAAGCCAAATAATAAGTATCCGCATACCAACAAGACCGAGAGTTGCCCATGCTATCCATATCAAATCGTGACCCTGTTGAATGATTGATGGGTAATGCAATATTGCCCACACCAAGCCCACCATGATGGCGGTTGTTAGTGCAGACCATCGTTCTTGCAGAGCATCAACAGCATATCCCGACCAGCCGACTTCTTCACCTGTAGCACCGATAAAGATGATTGCAAAAATTAGCGCGTTATTTAGAAAGGGAATTTCCACTCCTACAGGAAGTGGCAGTCTAAACAGTTGCATTACTCCATATATCAATAAATATATTATTGGCATCAATAAAATAAGAGGCAAATACCAGATTTTTGGCTTGATTCTTGAAAAATCGAAAACTCTTTTCAGCAGTTTCTTGACGCCACCATGCCCTTCTTCTTTATAAACAAGGATACAGGCAGCTATTAACGGTATAAAGGTACCTATAAGGTCAGTAATAGGAAGATCCAGCGGAAGTCCTTTAACTTTGACCATTGGTTCAATAACCCATAATGGAATAGCAAGAGCAAAAACCAGTAGAAAGAACTTTAGCGGTGATTTATTTGATGTGCTGGTATACATAATCGTGATTCGTTAAATGTCGTTTTATATTGATTAGTCAGAAAGTGATTTTAGATGTAACTATCTCATCATTTCCGCAGAAACCAATCAACAGGTCGGCGTAGGGGCTATATCTAGGTTTTTGGGATGAATTAGCAGTTTGGTTTAACTTGTTCATAAAATAATTTCTTTTGAATTGTGAAATGGACGTGAGATTGAAGAGATAATTTGGCTTGTCTAATACTCTGATCCATTGGAACGCGCCAGAAGTATCAAACGTGCAATTCCATTTACTACGCCCAAAACCGCACACACACTGAGCCAAAGCATCAGATCGAGCATAGATCGAAACAGAACTACATATCCAAAGAATCGATCGGACACCAATGCGAATAGCCAAGGTAATACAACTAGGAAAAACGCTGGCAAGAATGTGCAGCCAATCCCTAACCAGACCCGCCACAATGGAATTCTACGAATCGCTTGTCTCCATTGTGGTAAGTAAAGCAAACTGCGGATTGCCAGCATTACACCAATAAACATTAACAGTGCGATCGCTATACCCCACAAGGTTATTGAGAACCCGCCTGTGGCAGGCTGCCCATCCTTTAGTAATTGAATCAGTCCAGTTTTGATTTGCGGAAATGCCATTGGAATTAAGGGCCACGCATAGATGTTGCAAAGTAGCGCAATTCCATACTTTTCCTTCGGCAATAGCACAACATACGTAGAGAATGTAGACAAAATCCCAGAGTGTTCGATCGCTGGTTCACCGTTCTCGCTGCCCTTGAACCAACCCATGCCATAGGAACTACCGATGGTTTTGGGTGGAGTGTGCATCAGCGCCACACTACTTTCAGAAAGCAATTTTGTCTCTTTAAATTGTCCACTGTTGGTTTGGAAGATTAGATAATTTGCCATGTCCTCTGCGGTGGAAACGATCCCGCTACTGCCGCTCAAATAACCAGACATTTCTGGATATGCGAAGGGAAGTCCAAATCCCATCAGATGTCCTTGTGCCATGTTGGTAGCACCTGGGAATGCGTCAGCACTTGTAGTTGCATTGAGCGTCCGCGACATCTGAAGAGGTGTAAAAATATGCGTTTGTAAGTAGGCTGAGAATGGCTGTTGACTCACCACTTCAACCACTCGCGCCAACACTTCGTAATTGGGATTGAAATAGTGGAACTGAGCGCCTGGTAACGCAACGGGACTTGCTCGACTGAGGCTAGTAACGCGATCGCCAATTGTTGTTGCTTGAGAAACCTGCAACTCAGGAAAGCCTACCTCAGATAAACCACTCACTTGATTGAGGAGATGACGAATGGTAATTTTGGCAGAGATCGCTGGATCAGTCACGGTGAATTCTGGTAGATAAGTTTGCACGGGTGAATCCAGATGAATTTGTCCCGCTTCAACTAACTGCATCACTGCAATTGCTGTAAAGGATTTGCTCAACGAAGCAATCAAGAATTGGGTCTGTGGTGTAACAGGCCGCTCGTTGTTTGCTGTACTGTATCCCTTAACGTGCAACACTTGGTTATTGTGAGTAATCGCGAGTGCCAAACCTGGAATGTGATGAGTCTTCATTTGAGTTGTGATGAAGCGATCGATCCTATCATCCAAGTCCAGTTGGTTTGCACTGCCCTTGAGGTTGAATGTGATGACAATCAACACACTCAGGAATATCAAAATCGGGCGGAAAAGTTTATTCATTGAGTGATATTTTTTTATTTCGATAAATCATAATTCGCCATATAATGAACATGATTAAGATCGCTACTTCTGCTAGGCGGCGGTGGGTCATAGACAAACTGAGACTAAAGGAAGCCAGCATAAGTGTTATGAATCGCCACGTTCGCATAAATGTCATTTTGCTCTGCCCTAAAGCATATATATCTCTCTGCAAGTTATGCTAGAACAATAATGAAATGCGGCGTAACTATCGGAGGGCCTAACTAAATTAGCTGATAGGTTTGATATTTCTAACTAGCAACCTCATAGATACTCCAACTTTATAGAACCCATGTCACATCTTAGGGAGAGGCTGCAAGCCTCTTCTACGTTTGCCGAATTTTTGGTAACTTAATAATGAAGAGGATGAAGTTTAAATTAGGGGAGTAGGTTGAAGCAAATTAAATAAGTTAAAGCATCGCTTTACTTTGAAATAAGCAAACTGTTTCTAACCAAAAACTTGCCGTCGAATGTGATTGGCACTCCTTCTCCATCTAAAATCGAATTTCCTGTGTTTGCTTTTCGGGCATGGATATGGAGATGTGGTTCGCCGGTGTTTCCTGAATTGCCAATTTTAGCGATCGCATCTCCTGATTTGACTAACGATCCGACTTGGCTAGTGATGCTACCTTTCAGAAGATGAGCCATTAAGATATCAGCACCCTTACATTTCAGTAGAATGTAATTTCCATTGAGATTTTTTCGGTCGCTTTCCCCCGGAACGAGATTAGGCAAATCGTTGACTAGATTGGCGATCGTCCCATCGCAAGGGCTGTAGAGAGTCTCTCCAAAAATGGCATAATCGGTTAGCGATCGTGGGTAAAGCCCATTTGCTCTAGTTCCCAGAACATTTAGTTTCATGATGTCCAAGGCATATCGTTGTGTCGGATGAGTGTTGTGATAATTGATAATGGGGCTATTTCCTCCATGTGCAACATAATATACGCCGTTCTTTAATGGAAAAGACAGATCGATCGGTGTGCCAGTAAAAAAATAACCCTTTAGACTAGCTATAAATAGCATCACAACAAAAGCGCTGATTCCTAACTCCAGATAATTTTTCAACGTTTTTGGAGGGTAAAGTGGTAAAGAGTTGACTTTGATAAAAGACTTATATGCTGCTATGACAAATACGATTGGCAATAGAAACCTGAAGTAATAACTCAACCATTCCCACCGCCCATTGAGAAAGATAAAAAGACTATAGAGTAAGACCATTAAAAGATTAATCAGCCAATTGAATTTACTCTCAAATTGTGCCGGCCAAAGCCAAATCAGGAAGCCGACGGGAATGACCAAATGAGTGACAATCAATAGTGAAATATTCAAAAGCATAATACAAATTTTTGTTAAACTATTTTTTTGACAGTTAGGAGCAATTTAGGGATGGCGAGCGCTTTGATAAAGTAGTCCACTCAAACATCATTACTAACTGTTCTATGAGTTATCAACCGCTCAATCAAACGGTCTTTAAATCGTCGATCGACATCGGAGCAGTAATATACTTGTGACCCTTTAATATCCTGTCCCACTTCTAGATCGTGACCGACACCCAACGGTTCGAGAAATATACTAAAACCAATGCGGGCGGGTAAAATCTCACAGCCAAACAAGTCAGGCATGGTGACGTAGCCAACTGCCAGCGCATCAAAGGGATAGAATCCCTGTTTGTGCAGACGATCTTCCCAAAACGACATCCACGATTGACTTGCCTGACGCAACCAATGAGCGGCTTCATCACCAGATCCTAATTTGTCTAAATCCGATCGCGTAATCGTCACCTTTGTCGCCAGTTCAAACGGGGTTAATATCAACGGAATGCCAGAGTCCAAAACAATTTTGGCAGCAGGCGTATCTTTACGAATGTTAAAATCGCGGAAATGAAACCACCATTGCTCTCCAGGATGGAACAAATTACCTGGTCGTTTTCCTGCCACCATCACAATGCGCTCCACATTTCTTACCACATCAGGATGATTGATAATGACCGTTGCGATGTTTGTAAGTGGCCCCTGAGCGATTATTGTCAGTTTTTCCTGGCGTAATAAGGAGGCGATCGCCTCTGATGCCTGCGTCGATTTCCACTCTGGACTTCCTCGATCGTGGCTACCCTCATAAATAGGCGTTCGAGCCGCGCCTCCCAAATGCCCGATCACTTGACGCGCAACTTGAAGAGCAGTTTTGCCTTTGGTATTGCCAAAAGTTGTGCTGATGCCCCGAATATTGAGTTCTGGCGATCGGAGTGCCATCATCAATGCCCAACAATCATCCACATCATTAGTTGCGCTTTGACCGCAGGCTGGATCGGTATCAATCCAAATTGGAAGTTTAGACGCATTTGACCGAGGCTTGAATTCCTCTAGTGAATGCTTTGTTGTATTTATAGGATAATTCAGGGTATAGATTTGATTAACGCTAGTTACAACAAAAAAGATTAGAAAGAGATTGGATAATAATCCGGCGATCGCATATTTGAGATAATCTTTGTTTCTGTAGCGTTGGTAAGAGCGAAAAGCTTGAGCGGTGTAATAACTGCCGATCGCTACTAACACAGTGAATACTACCAATCCCACAGACTGAACTTCTGATCTAATATCCTGATTGGAATAACTCAATCCCAAACCCAGGAGAAACGTTAGCCCAAATCTGATCGACGGAACTTGCCAACTCAAAAGACATCTACGCCGGATATTATTCATGGTATGAATGTCATTTTGTTTTGCTCAACTCAAAAGCTCGTATGTACCCCCACGCTCCAGTGCTTGTTGGTATGCCGGACGTGTGTGGATGCGATTCAAGAAAGCCATGAGCTTTGGACGGCGATCGTTCAGTCCAGCCCGTGCCACTGCGGCCTCCAGTGGGAAGCTGATTTGGATATCGGCTGCGGTAAATTCGTTACCCGCGAACCAGGTACTTTTTCCAAGCTCTGCCTCCATATAATCCAGGTTTTGTGCAATATACGGTTCAATAAAGGAGCTTTTGACGCGACTCACGATCAATCGGGCGATCGGACGCACGAAAAAGGGCATTGAACTCTTCTCAATTTCGTCGAAGATGAGTTTCATTACTAGCGGTGGCATCGCAGAACCTTCTGCATAATGCAACCAGTAGGTGTAGCGCAGATGTTCTGGCGTGCCTGGAGCAGGAACCAGTCGTCCGTTGCCATAGCGATCGACTAGATACTCGATAATGGCACCAGATTCAGCTAAGGTCAGTTCGCCATCAGTAATCACCGGCGATTTGCCTAGCGGATGTACCTCACGCAGCGATGCTGGTGCCAACATGGTTTGCGGGTCACGCTTGTAACGCTTGATTTCGTATGGAAGTCCAAGTTCCTCTAGCAGCCAGAGAACACGTTGGGAGCGAGAGTTGTTTAAGTGGTGGACAACGATCATTAGATTACGCTCCTAGTAGGCGTTGTTGTATGAAAAGGATTGGTTAAAAGAATTACCACGAATGGAGCGCCCGCAACTGTGGCGTTTTTTTCAATTGATGGGCTTCCATGCGTGTTAGAACATTATCCAGAATGGCGATCGCTTCGGCAATAAACGGCCCTTTGTTTAACATCACACACTCAGCGCGTTCAGCCATTGCTGCATCGGTCATCTCTCCCCGCGAAGGTGTGCCATTTTTGACCAAACTCTCTAGCACTTGAGTTGCCCAAATAACAGGAACATGAGCCGCTTCGCAAAGCCAGAGAATTTCTTCTTGGATCTCTGTTAAACGCTGGTATCCAATTTCAATGGCTAAGTCGCCTCTGGCAATCATCACACCAAATGATTGCTTACCTGCTGCATAGATGATTAATTCTGGCAGATTGCAAACTGCGATCGCGGTTTCAATCTTTGCTACGATCGCAGGTCGGGACTGACGTTCACCAAAGCGCTTGTCCAATTCTTGTTGAAGTAACTCAATATCAGCAGGTCGTTGCACAAAAGAGTAGCCAATAATATCTGCGTGAGTGGCGACAAAATCTAGGTCGGATAAATCTTTTTTAGTCAGTGGACTAAGAGGTAACACTGTGTTTGGGAAATTCAACCCCTTTTCAGGTTGGAGTTTGACTCCTTTGGGGCTGGCATTAGTCACTTCTAGTAAAAGTCCCGGTTGTCCATTTGATACTGGGTATTGGGTGTCAACCACGCGAGTTTGAATCTTGCCATCGTCGATATATACAAGGGTGTCAACTACTAATAAATCTAGAATTTCGGGAACTGTACAGCAAGTTTGGAAATAGTTTACAGGTGATGGGATTGTTTCATCTGACACCACTTCACTTCCGAGTGCAGGCACACACCGCGACAACAGGATACGATCCCCTCGAAATACCCGTTTTTTATCAAGTGGTGCAAGTACCTGTCCCGTGCGGATTTTGAGACCAGCTAAGTCCATCATCACTTTACAAGGCGTTCCTGTTTCCTGTTCCGCTCGACGGATATGGTCGATCGTGTTTTCCCAAGATGCGGTCGTATCGTGGGCACAGTTAATTCTCAGGCAGTTTGCCCCTCGTTGAATAATTTCTCGCACCATCTCATAGTCAGTAGCGGCCTCGGTGGGTAGCGTCACCATAATCCTGACCCGACGCTGGGGCGGGGACTGACCAAACAATTCTTCCGTGTGCTTTTGTAATAAACGATCGCCCTCAAAAAATGACTCAATCGGTGGGCGGTTGAGATGCTCGGCAGAGTCTTGGCCGCAAATGACTTTCAGGGTGGCAATGATCGCATCAAGATTGGGCATTACTCGTGCTTCAATCCGTCCTAATGAGGATAAGCCCCAAGGCATTAGTGCGGCTTGGAGGTGGCGTAGATCGTGCCGACGTAATGCCATATACTCAGCTAAATTCAAGGCACTAGGAAGAAACTCAGAACGCTGAATGTGCGATCGCCACTGGTTAAAGGTGGCTTTTCCTTCGCTTTCAACGGTCTGGCGAAGTTCTTGCAGAGTCGATAGCAAACCCTGTGGACTTGATAGATTCAGCGGTTCAACACTAAGTTCTGAAGTTGGGCTAATCATATATCAAAGTGTGGGATTGATAAAACATCTGCCCTGGATATTCTTCGATTTGCGTCACAGTAGCAAAAGCAGGTAAGGGAATACAGACAAGCAGTAAAACGCAGATCCAAGCAGCCAGTAGCCAGCGCATCGGGCGAATTTTAGAGCAGTTAAAGTTAAAGTAGATAAAGTTCATCACAAAAGTCCTCAAAAAGTTAAAATGTCTTGCAATTCCAGAGTCAAAATTTTGGGATTTTAATCCTATTTTTTTTGCTACATTAGCTCTAGTTCTAAAAAGCTCTTTTAACATTGCCTGGTCGCTGATTACGAAGTAATAGCTTGCGAAGTTCTTCTGCACCAATCAAAATGGGCGGACAGGCTAACAAAATCAACCAATGCCAATTGGCTAGTGAAGCTGTTCCAAATACTTGTCTGAAGGGTGGGAAGTCGATGAATGCGAATAGGGCAACACATTCAACAGTTATTCCTAACCAGAGCAAACTATTATTTGATAACGACTGACGGAATACCGAACCCCAATCAGAGCGACAGGCGAATAAATTACCTATTTGACAAGCTACGATCGCAGCTAAAGTCATCGTTGTCGCTTGGCGATAGATTGCCGTCACCGTAGGATCTGCAGTATGAGAGAGGATTGCAGGAGTGACTTGTTGCAAGTCTGCCAACGAATAGCCATAGCTCCACCAAACCATCAAAAAGCCCAACATTGAGAGCATCGCTTCGATCGCACCCAAAAAGAGATAGGCGCGTAATATTAAAGGAACGTTGAGTAAAAACTCCTCCTTTGGACGGGGTGGACGATCCATAATCCCAGCTTCGGGAATTTCTGCACCCAAAGCTAGGGCTGGAACCATATCCGTGCCTAAATCTACGGCAAGAATCTGCAAAATCGTCAGCGCGGGTGGAATCTTGAAAGCAACCATGCCTAAAAATGGCACGACTTCTGGCACATTCGAGGCGAGGATATAGGTCATGAACTTGCGGATATTTTGATAAATCGCCCTTCCTTGCTCGATCGCTATCACAATCGTGGCAAAGTTATCATCCGTCAGCACAATATCTGCCGCTTCTCGTGCCACATCCGTACCGTTTTGTCCCATCGCAATGCCGATATTGGCGGCGCGTAAGGCGGGGGCATCATTCACTCCATCACCTGTAACTGCCACAATTTCGCCGATGTCTTTGTAAGCTTGCACTAATCGCAATTTGTGTTCAGGTGACATCCGGGCAAACACTAAACCAAAGCGATATTTCACCACTTGCTTGAGTTGTGCGTCAGAGAGATGTCCCATACCTTCACCCGTGACTACACGCACTTTGTCGCTAACTAAACCAATTTGACGCGCGATCGCTTCAGCAGTAAGTCCATAATCACCCGTTACCATAGTTACTTTGATTCCTGCTTGATGACATTGAGCGATCGCTTTCGATACTTCGGGACGCGGCGGATCAAACATCGCAACTAGACCTATGAAGATCAAATCTTGCTCTAAATCCTGAGCTTTTAGATCGAGCAATTCCTGCCCACCCTGACGCGCTGCTAGCCCTAACACTCGAAATCCTTGTCTGGCTAAATTGTCATTGGCCTTGACCACTTCATCCCAATAATCGTGAGTCAATTCCTGCGATTTACCATCGCACAAAATCAAATGGCAATGTTTCAGAACTTCTAAGGGTGCGCCTTTGGTAAAAGCCAGATTGGGAAATTCACTTGACCAGAGTTCTGAGGATTGCCAATTCAAAACTACTGTCATCATCAAGCGGCGAGAATCAAAGGGAATTTCGCGTAAGCGCGGTAACTGCTTTTGGAGATTCTCTAAATTCAATTCTGCTTTTGCCGCCGCTACTAACAAAGCCGCTTCGGTCGGATCGCCGATTTCTTGCCAACGATTAGGCGCATTGAGATGCACCAATCGAGCATTAGAACAAAGTGCCGAACCAATCAGTAAAACCTTAGCTTTCCAAGCAATTTCGGAATCAGAGGGAATATTAACTTTGCCATTAGTGGGATCGTAACCAGCACCAGTAATTTCAATTAGCTTGTTAGTTAAGACATCATTAGGAATATCGCGATTGGGCTCAGATTGCTCTGGTTCTGTCGGTAGCCAGAGATAGCGCACCGTCATTTCATTTTTGGTCAAAGTACCCGTCTTGTCTGTGCAAATCACTGTAGTCGCGCTTAGGGTTTCCACTGCCGAAAGCCGCCTTACCAGGGCATTACGCCGCGCCATCCGTTTGACACCAAGGGCAAGAGCTAATGTTACTGTTGGTAGTAACCCTTCAGGGACATTCGCCACGATAATCCCGATCGCAAAAATAAAGCTCTCAGTAATATCCATGCCAATCAACAAGTAGCTAAGCGCGAATACAGTCACGCCCATACCCAGCGCGATCGCTGTAATAATCCGTACAATCCGAGCAACTTGAATTTCTAAGGTACTGGGTTCGCGTTTTACTACTGTAGTTAAATGCGCCACCTGTCCAAATTCAGTTTGTGCGCCCGTCGCATAAACCACCGCCACTGCTCGACCTGCTGCTACCGTCGAACCTGCTAACACCAGGTTGGCAATTTCCGAGGGATTTACCTTTTCTTGCAAAGGCTGTTCCCCTTGGCGTAGCATGGTTTTGCCACCACGTACCGAAACGGCCTCCCGCAGAGGTACAGGGTAAGGACTTCGCGCCACAGGCAACGATTCTCCTGTCATTACTGATACATCAAGATATAAACTTTCGGCTGAAATTAAACGGGCATCTGCGGAAATGCGATCGCCTTCTTCCAATTGCATCACATCACCGCGCACCAATTCTCTAGCGGGAATTTGCTTTAATTCTCCATCGCGATACACTTTCACCTGCATCGGTAAGACTTTTTTTAAAGCAGATAAAGCTTTCTCAGCTTGAAACTCTTGCCAAAAGCTAAAAATAGCATTAATCCAGATTACCGCCCAAACTGCCCAGCCTAGTTCCGGTGTACGCGAAATAAATGCCAGAATCCCTGCCACCCACAACAACAAAGCCATAAAGTGAGTCAGTTGATCGGCAAATCTTAGCCACAATGGACGATGGGTAGGTTCTGGTAATTCATTTGCGCCAAATTTCTCTAATCGCTCTTGCGCTTCATTCTGCGATAATCCATTGGCAGCAGTGCCTAGAGATTCATAGACTTCTTCAAATGATAATGTCCATAATGGTTGGTGTAATGATGCCATACCCGATCTCCTCCTGTTTTATAACTGAAGCTGGTTAGCTTTTCCGCACGCAAATTGTGTTTATTAAACTCAGGACTTATTATGGGTCTAGAAACCGTTTTTTTGCGAAAATACTTCGTTATAGTAGCGGATATTTGGTAAAAATACGATTTTTTTAGCCCGAGCTTCTAAATCCTGAAACTCACATTAATTTACAAAAGCAGAGCATTGAATATATAGCCAATGCTGATAATCCCAACGGTCATTAGCCCAACAAATACAGCTAAGAGTTGAGGTTTCAAAACTTTAGTCCAGATTCTCTAGACTTTTTTCTCAAAGTAAGTATGAGAAAAACTTCCGAGAGGGCAGTTTTGCTTCTTTGGTTCTTCTTTAGTAAGAATACATTGTGCCAATGATTTCGTCATGTATCTAAAGATGACTTTCTGGCTCTAGAGGACATGGATAATCTGGATTGCCTGTTTCGATTTGCAAGGTTGAGTGGTCAATCCCAAAATGAGTATGGAGTGCTTCGCAGGTGTCGGTGAGAAAGCGATCGCCTGTGTATCCTTCTGGTATAACTAAATGTGCGGTGAGAGCAGTTTCTGCCGTACTAATTGCCCATATATGTATGTCATGAACTTGCGTCACTCCTTGCAACTCCTGCAAGAAAGTACGGACAGCAATCGGCTCAATCTGTTTGGGAACTCCATCTAAGATTAGTTCCAGCGAATCCTTAAATAAATTCCAAGTACCAACCACAATTATCACCACGATCGCCAGACTAATAACTGGATCGAACCATAGCCAACCTGTTAGCAAAATTGCGATCCCAGCTAACACTACACCAACGGATACCAGTGCATCGGCTGCCATGTGTAAAAATGCGCCGCGAATATTCATATCTCCTTCTCGTCCCGACATAAACAAGAGAGCAGTTATGGTATTAATAACTACACCAATTCCTGCTACCAAAATCACAGTATCACCAGCGATGGGGCTTGGTTCTTGCAAGCGACGAATCGCTTCCCAAGTAATGCCACCCATTGTTAGCAGTAACAGAATCGCATTGAGTAAAGCTGCTAGAATTGAAGAGCGTCGCAGTCCATAGGTGTACTTACGACTGGGAGGACGCTGTACGAGATAACTTGCTGCCCAAGCTAACAGTAATCCCAAAACATCGCTGAGATTATGTCCAGCATCTGCTAGTAATGCTAGCGAATGAGTAATTACTCCAAACCAAGCTTCAACTAATACAAAGCTGACATTTAAACTCGTTCCAATCAAAAAGGCTCGATTGTATGTTTTAGGAGAATGGCTGTGTTCGTGAGGATGAACCATAGAATTAATCCCGACAATGAAAGATGATTATTTCTGTCTGACAAGCAAAGCGTTTGGCCAAACCTATTCCTCCCCAATTTAGTAAGAGTGGGGAAATTCCGTAGAAGACAATTATGCTAAGCAAAAGCAATTGCCAACGTATCGCAAGATTTCGCTTAATTGCAATCGAAGCAAGCGCTGATCCAACAAATAATAGTGTTAAAATCAAAAGAAAATAAATCATTTTCTCAATGTAATTTCAAAAGCTGCACCGACTGATCCCGACACTTTAGAGGATGTCTGAAAAGTCTCACGATCTAACGTCGGCTTTTCCGGTAGGTTTAGATACCTCATAACGTATTCGATGAATAAGACTGATGCACCTTAAGTTGTGCCCGTAATTGGGCTATTTCAGTTGCCATATCTAACACCATTGCGGCTCCGACTAAGTTCAAGCCCAAGTCTTGACGCAACCGCTGAATCTGAGCAATACGAGCAATCTCGCGGGAATGCAGCAGGTCGCCGATCGCGTCAATGATACCCAACTTGACATAAACCTCGACAACCGTAATGGAGGTCTCAGTGATCAATGCAGCATATTCAAAGGTATAGAGTTGCTCACCTTCGGGTGAAACCACAATTTTTGAAAGGCTAAAGCTCATAACTTAATTTCCTCTAACTGGGTACGGGGGTTAAAACTCGTATTTGCCTGGATTTTTTCGTAGCATTCTTGCTCGATCGCACTTAAGTCTTTTGGCGTGACAATTAGAAGTTTGGCGAGTAAGTCACCGCGTCCCCCTTTTTGCAATGTCCAGCCTTTGCCGCGCAGTCTGAGCGATTGTCCCGATCGCACTCCTTTAGGAACTTTCATCGTCACGCTACCATCGGGAGTTGGCACGCTGATTTCTGCCCCTAAAACGGCTTCATCGGGACGAATTGGAATCTCACAAACGAGGTCATCATCCTCGAATCGAAAGAAGGAATGCGGCAAAATCTCAATAGTTAGATACAAATCGCCGCGCTGTTGAGAAAATGGACTAGGACGACCTTTACCTTTGAGCCGAATTCGACTGCCGGGTTTTGCGCCTGCGGGAATGCGGACGTTGATGGTTTCATCGTCGAGTTGCAGCCGTTTCTGGACACCGTGAAACGCCTCTGAAAATGTGAGTGCGATCGCAGCTTCGCTATCCGGTGCGGGGGCTTGGGAGCGAAATCCGGCACTAAAATCATCACCACCGGTCGCAGTCTGATAGGTGTTGGTTCTACGTCCCGATCCGTTTCTCGATCGACCCAGCAAATCGTTGATAAATGAATCAAAGTCGCCGTACTGATCGAAGTCAATCGTCCCAGCATTAGTTCCTCTGGGTGGCGGCGCTTCATTGTAAGCAGGCTGGTTCCAGTGCTCACCAAATCGATCGTACTTCGGCCGTTTCTCTGGATCGGAAAGCACCTCATTTGCTTCATTGAGGTCTTTGAACTTTGCTTCTGCATCTTTATCCCCAGGATTGAGGTCAGGATGATACTTGCGGGCCAGTTTGCGGTAAGCCCGTTTGATTTCTTCAGGGGTTGCCGTTTTGCTCGTTCCCAGGATGGCATAATAGTCCTTAAAGTTCGTTGCAGTTGGCATCACTGACCTCTTAATTGGGGTTATTTCGCGGTGGGTAGTAAGATCGAATCCGGCGACATCGGAATGAATATATTTTTAATAATGCGATCGCGAACCGTACCAACGCTCGCGATTGGGAATTCATACTCCTGATTGTGAAAGCGAGCTACGAAGGCAGATTTATTAAACAATCGATCGCACCACTCCACCTTCGACTCGCAAGGCAGCACCATTAATTGCAGAGGCTAAAGGACTAGCAACAAATGCAACTAACGCCGCAACTTCCGACGTTGAAGCAAATCGCTGAATCAGTGAAGATGGACGAGTCTTGGTAAAAAACTCTTTCTCAACTTGTTCGGGTGAAATATTTTGATCCTTGGCGAGTCCCTCGATGAAAGTTTCCACTCCTTCGGAACGGGTTGGCCCTGGCAATACTGTATTTACCGTGACACGACTGCCTGCCGTTGTTTCAGCTAAACCACGACTCAACGCCACTTGTGCAGTCTTGGTAACGCCATAGTGAATCATTTCGGCGGGAATATTCAAGGCAGATTCACTAGAGATGAAAATAATTCGTCCCCAATCTTTTTTTAGCATCAAAGGTAAGTAATGACGGGAGATCCGAACACCGCTCATAACGTTTACTTCCAGAATGTTCATCCACTCCTCATCGGAGATATCTTCAAATGCTTTGGAGCCATAAATTCCTAAATTGTTGACCAAAATGTTGACTTCTTGCACCTGTTGAAACAACAATTCAACTCCTGCGGTTGTTCCCAAATCGGCAGCAATTCCCTGAAGTTTGGCATTGGGGACACTTTGCTGAATGCTTTTGAGGGCATCGTTTACGCGCTCTTGCGTTCTGCCATTGACAATGACAGTTGCTCCTTCTTGGGCAAGTGTCGTGGCGATCGCGAGTCCAATTCCGGCAGTTGAACCGCTGACTAATGCAATCCGATCTGATAGTTGAAGATCCATACTTTATTAAACCAAATAACGATAAGCGAGCGAGGGTTTCAACTTGCTCAAATAATGAAGCAAGTGCCGAATCAATTAGTCGTCACCTAATCCAATTTGACCACCATTTTACCCACATTTTTACCTTCAAAAAGACCGATGAACGCATCCACTGCTCGATCGATTCCTGCTACTACTGTTTCCTTATTCTTCAATTTTCCATCTTGGAAATAGCCGCCCACTTCTTGTTCAAATTCACTCTGACGATCGAGCCAATCTCTAACGATTAGCCCTTTCATCGTCAAGCGTTTGCCAATCATATTAAATAGATTGGAAGGGCCCGGCTGGGGCTTTTCATCGTTATAACCGGAGATGCTGCCACAAGCGATAATCCGGCCGTGCACCCGTAATGCCGAGAGCGCCGCTTCCAGCGTTTCGCCTCCTACATTATCGAAATAGACATCAATTCCGTCCGGTGCTGCCTGATTCAGTTGTTCGAGGACAGGGCCGGCCTTGTAATCGAAGGCGCTATCAAATCCGCATTCTTCCCGCAGAAACTTGATTTTTTCCATTGACCCAGCAGACCCGATGACATGGCATCCGCGCAATGAAGCCAGTTGTCCGGCGACATTTCCCACCGCGCCTGCTGCTCCCGAAACAAAAATAACATCGCCGGCTTTGACTTCTACCAAATTCAACCCAACCCAAGCAGTCATACCTGTCATGCCGAGGGCACCGAGGTAAACTGAGGGCGGTTGAATATCGCGGCTAACCTGATGCAAATCTTTTGGTGCAGCTATGAAGTATTCCCGCCAGCCATAGTTGGAAGTGACAACATCACCCGGCTTGAATTCCTGGGCACGCGACTCGATTACCTCGCCGACTGCGCCGCCTTCCAGTGCTTTGCCTAACTGGAAAGATGGAACATAGGATTTGCCCTCGTTCATGCGACCGCGCATATATGGATCGACTGACATATAGAGATTGCGAACGAACACTTGCCCATCTTGAAGTGGGTCTAGTTTGGTCTCGGCGATCGCAAAGTTATCTGCGGTGGGAATCCCCTTGGGGCGGGAGACTAGCCGAATCTCGCGGCTCACGATCTCTGTCATAATTTTCTCCTTATTTGGTAGATTTTCAGAACTAGATCGACTTAAGTTTTAGCGGTTGTTTTTAACATTTACTAAAGGCATGGAGGCCAAACATCACTCGCGCCAAATCCTAACGATTGACCATACTCATATCGGGGTAGAGAACTCAGTGGCAACCGCTCCTGATGAGATATGAATTCACTTCTGTGGGTTATTGAGTGTGGAGCCTAAAACATTGGCTGCTCAAATAAGCTCAACCCAGCATGATTCAACCCCATCAACTAGCTTGTAGCTTAATCAATGTTTGTGTCCCAGCAGCGTCACTAATCCGAACCGCCATCATCACGCCGTTTGAGTCCTGTCCAGTTAAAATTTCAGTTGGTGAATCGATCGTGTGAGCATAAGTCACCTCATCTTTACCCACTTCAATCACCAAATCATCCCCCTTGCCAGGGCGATCGTAAACCATTGCATGAAGAGGTGCGTCCTGAATCAGTTCTGCATCACCGAGTTCTGAATTGAGGATTTCGATGGAAATATGCCGTCCGCGATTACCATCTGAAAACTGATCGAAAAAATCACCCCATCGCTCGCTCGGCACAGATTTGTTGATGTCAATTTTATTTGTCATGTCATTATCATTCCTTGTGAAAAAATCTTAAAAACAAAAAGAGCAATACAATAGTTGCTAAGTTTCACTATTTTATTGCTGTTAATTCAAAGCGTTAAACAGCGATCGACATACTGATTTCATGGCTGATTCTGTCTAGTCTCTGCTTCAATTGACTGACATCCTCGTTAGTGCCTGTCACAAGGATCGTGAACTCCCCTGCTTGGATTTTAGTCTCGTACTTCAGTACCTCGTTCTTCGGGATTCCTAACCCTCCCAAGGCACCCGCTAGTCCTCCTACAGCAGCAGCACCAGCGCCACCAACAAGCGTTCCTTCCAACCAACCTGCCAACACTCCAGCAACGGGGCCAGCAATAATGAGCGGAGCCATTCCAGGAATAAACAGCACTCCAGCACCTGCTAAAATGCCAAATAAACCTCCGACGAAGCTACCCCAATAACCACCTTCTGCGGCTCCAGCTTTAGCTGTATCTTTCCAGGTTAGAAATCCGCGCACATTTTCAGTAGTCTGGTAGTCTTTGCCAATGATCGAGAGCTTTTCCATATCGAAGCCTTCTTTTTGCAACTCCAATACCACCCTTTCTGCTTCTGCATGGGATGGGAAAGAAGCAACAATCGTATGTGTATATGCCATGAGTTGGTTTCCTTGGTTGCAATTTGTACCGACTGTCAAGTGAACTTTAACAAAAGTTGCTCAATATAATCTCTACCTTTATGAATGTTTTAGTAAAACTTAATTGAGGTATATCTGTTCTTACCGACTGCTGACTCCATCAGTCGTGCGTCCACTGATTTCACTCTTGTGAACGCGGTAGATTGCAATCACCTCTGATCGTCCCCAAGCATCGATCCAGGTTCGATTGATCGCAGGCGAAAGTGTTGGATTCTGCGTTTTGACAAATTGCATCACCCGATCAATGTCTTGCTGCTCAGTGAGGCGTTCAGCGCGACCATTCACAACAACGCTGCGCGAGTGCACCAGATCGTGAACTTCTTCGATCTGTAAGCAAACTTTTGGATTTGCATCCATATACTGAGTCTTCATTCCCACCGTTGTGAAGATATATATTTGTGAGTCTTTGAGGTAATAGTGCATAGGCACAATATATGGATACCCTTCGCCTATGCAGCCGAGGTGTCCATATCCTACTTCTCGCAGCAGTTCGTTGATCTATTTTGTGCTCATCTCATCGATATCTAACATGGCCTTTCTCCTTGGCAATTACGCTATTTGAACGGGTTCTTTTTCTGCTTCCTGTATGATTTGCGCGGTTTGCAACTCAATCGCGGCTCTTACCGATTCGGGAAGTGCAGGACGATTCTCGGCGTGGGGGCTTTGGAATGTCTCTTTAGCTTCAGGTTGTTGGCACGCAATCATCGTCTTGACGTGCTCTAATTCATCTTCGCGAACGGCAACAAAGACATCGTAGAGATTCTCAATCTGAGGACGGCGAAAGGCTTCAGGATGCGTCGTCTGAAATTCATCAAACATATACAAGTCGCCATCCAGATAATAGTTAATTGCCACTTTTGGCGCAGGCATTTGTTTGAGTTCTTCACCGTGTTGTTTGAGAAATAGATCATAGGTGTGATAGGCGTGCTCTTCAACCTGCTGCATGAAGTTGTAAGCAGCAGAGGGGTTGAGCATATAGACCAAAACAATGATCCAGTAGTAAATCAATCCTCCGATCCGGGCAAGGTAGCGATCGTACCAGCGATCATTGCCACCGAGGGATTCGGCAATCAGCAGATGGTGCAGTTCATTCCAGGACTCGGAAAAATGTATCTTTAACCAGTCAGATTTACGCCACCAGCCCATTGTTTCATAGAGGTGTAAAACGGAGGTGAAAGCAAAATAGGGTACACGGGCAACAGTTTCCAGTACAAAAAATCGTGCAAAGACGCGATCGCGACCCTGATAAAAGGTATTTAACAAGGCTTCCAGAAAATTAACGAGCAGTCGAATCATGATAGTAGTTTCCTAATTTTTTGGAACGATAAGGTCAATGATTAGAGCCAGCAACCGGTTCAGAGAGCGTCAATAAAAAGGCCAGGTTTGTCACTGCTTTAAGCGCGTGACGTGCGTTGGCGGGTATAAAAGCAAAGACTCCAGATCCTAGAACAATCTCTTCATCTTCCAGCATCAACACGCCTTGTCCTTCAATCACATTCACAGTCGCATTGCGAGGATTAGTATGTTCTGCAATGGTCGATTCTGCCGCCAGAGACATCAGCGTATAGCGACAATTTTTATCTTCTAGCAGAAGCTTGCTCTTGGCTCCAGATTGAGGATACTCAATTACATCAGACCAATTAGTTTTGGTTGTTTTTGGTGACAGTATAGCTGTGCTCATGGAGTTGGCCTTTTATAGTAGGGAGATAGATGTAAACAGTGAAGACACTCATGGATGAGCTTTTCTATCAACTATGGAAAAACAATTTTTGAGACGGGCGCATGACCCAAGAAAATATAGGCAGCCGGTCTCAGCACACTTTCAGAATTGTATGCAACAGTCCTTGCATACCCAATTTGACTGTAATAAAACAATCTGAGGAACTTATGAGGAGTTAAGAAAAGTTTGAGTTTGAGAATGTTAATAATGAATTAAGCCTTCGTTTGTTTGAGAATAGCCCTACAGTCTTCCGTAGAAAAAATACAAGCACACCCAGCAACTTTAGACTGATGCAAGGCTTCGGATGCGGATTGATAAAGAGAATGCAAATCCGTTCCATCATCTGGATATTGAGCAATGCCAGCGCTAAATGTGATCCGAAATTGAGTTTGATCGGGAGCAACGAATTTTCTGTGGTGGAGCGTTGCTAATAATTGAGTGAGTCTTTGAATACCATCTGCCTTAATCATGCTAGATAAGGCAACCACAAATTCATCGCTCTCCCAGCGAGCAACGACTGCATTTTGCCTAAAAGTTTGCCGGAGCAATTGTCCCCACTGACGCATCACCATGTCGCCAGTATTGTACCCGTGACGATCGTTGATCTGTTTGAGATTGTCTAAGTCCAGAACTGCTAGACAGAGCGACTGATTCTGTTGATTTGCAAGTTGAAGGTATTTGTTTAAGTCTTGGGTTGACTTATTGCGGTTAGAGAGTTTGGTCAAATAATCTGTCTCAGCAGCATTCTGAAGGAGTTTGATCCGTTCTAGGCGATTGATGATGCGACTGACCAATTCTGGCCCTACGATCGGCTTGCTCACAAAGTCATCTGCACCCACTGAAAACATTTGATTGACGATCGCAGCATCGGTATGCGCCGTCAAAAAAATGATCGGCAAGCGCCCCCAGCGCGAATTGTTGCGGATAATTTTGCAAAGCTCAACGCCGCTCACAGCAGGCATTTTCACATCTAAAATTAGCAGATGCGGCGAGCAGGATTTCAACGTTTCCCAAAATTGTTGAGGATTGTTCAGCGTTGTTACGCTCAATCCCCAGGGTTCTAGGAACTCCTTTAAAGTTGCAAGAATCTGGGGATCAGCATCGACGACCATCACCCGTTGCTTTGCTGTCTTTGCTTGTTGTGCCGCTTGTGCGATCGCTTTCAGCACTTGAGCCGGGGGCAAGGGTTTGTGTAAAAAACTATGTCCGCCGAGTTGGGCAACTTCTAGGCGATCAGTTAATTGATCGTGACTGGTTAAAACTAAAACTGGCACAGAAGGAGTTTGATGACTGAGCTTTGCCAGCAGCCTTAAACTCTCTGTTGTGGGATGAGTAATATCGGGATCGAGTAGCACAACGGTAGGCGCATCCTGCTCAATTTTCGTTTCGGCTTCGGAAAGTGTCGTTGCGATCGCGCTCCGAAATCCCCAGTCCACCGCTTCATTCATCAACTGTTGGGCCAGTTGGCGATCGGGATCGACGATCAATAACAAAGGACGCTCATCCGCAAACAGAGACTCTTCCGGCTCGATTCGTTCTGTAGTTAAGTCGTTTGATGCGCGATCGATTTCTTGACGCTTGGATAAGGCGCTGAGGGTTTGTTGTTGAATCGGTTGAGTCGCTTCATTAGACGTGAGTTGAGCCGTCTTGGTTGAATCAGCGATCGCTTCCAAGGGTTTAAGCCGATAACCTAGTCCATAAACCGTTTCAATCAAATCTCTGGGAGCGCCGACCCCTCTAAATTTCTGCCGTAGCCCCTTAATATGAGTTCTCACGGCATCTTCGCTAGGAGTCTCTCCATAAGCCCAGATTTGATCCAAAATTACGCTGTAGGTAAAGACTTGACGACCATTCCGCAAAAAGAACTCTAGGATCGAAAACTCCTTGGGACTTAAGGATAGAATTTGCCCTGCATACGTGACTTCACGACTTGTCGGATCGAGCCGCAAACTACCCTTCTCCAGCACAGATTGAAAAGCCGTTCCTGGGCGACGCAGCAAGGCTCGAATTCGAGCAATCAATACCTCCTGATCGAGCGGTTTCACCATGTACCCATCGGCACCTGCATCTAGCCCGATCGCTTGATCGTGACCACTGCCTCGCCCTGTTACCACCAGAATTGGCATTTTATAGTCGTGGGCTCTGACTCTACGACAGAGACTTATTCCGTCTAAACGAGGGAGCGTAATATCTATCAGTAGTAAATCATAGTTATAAACAACAATCAGTTCCCAAGCTGCCTCACCATCGTTAGCAACTTCAACCACGTAATTTTGGTTGGAGAGCATATAAGTAAGTAGGTCGGCAATTGCCTCATCATCTTCTACCACCAAAATTTTCATCAGTCTAACTCCTTTACAGGCTGGTTGTGATGTCAGGTGGTCGTAATCCTCCAATAATAATGGGAAATAATGAAATCAGGATGAAATGAATTGCTCATCGCCAAAAATCTGGAAAAATCTTCCTAAAGACGTAAACCTTGAATCGCTCATAGGTTTCTCATAGTCTGAGCGTAGCTTCAAAGATATAAGAACTTAGTCATCCCCTAACCAAGGTGAAGGGCATAACAATCCGTTCTTCGTTGTGTTGATTCTTTAGGAGCTTAAAACCATGACTACTACTACTACTAAATCTCATCAATCTCTGCTAGAAACCTGCATTCAGAATTGCCTCGACTGTCTTCGTGAGTGTGAGCAATGCGGAACCGCTTGCTTAACCAGTGACATGGTGCAGATGATGGCTCAATGTATTAAGCTATGCCGCGATTGCGCTGATACCTGTACTCTCTGCGCTCGGTTCATGGCTCGTAATTCTGACCTGCACGCTCAAATGTGTGCGGTTTGTGTAGAAGCGTGCGATCGCTGTGCGACTGAGTGTGAGAAGCACGACCACGACCAGTGTAAGAAGTGTGCTAAAGCCTGCCGTCGTTGTGCTGAATCTTGCCGTCAGATGGCTAAAGCAACGGCATAAAACCATTTATTTAGCGCATTGGCTGTTGCATGAATGATCGCGTCTTGCTTTGCAGCAGCCAGTATTGAAACCTAGTTATTTTTCAAATCAGGTGGAGTTATGAATAAGAAGTTTTTGGTGTACAGCTTAGTCGGGCTACTCAGTAGTGGTGCTGTGACGGGGTTTGTTCTTGGTAACAGCAAACCGGCTCAGTCATTACCTGCACCAGAAAATCCTCAACAACCCAGATCGGTTCGAGTCGATCAGCATTTTATCGGGGGCGTTGCGGAATACAGGTATGAATGGAAGATTTCGGAATTGCTATAAGCCAAGTCGGGTGAGTTTTGTAACATCAAGCGAAAATTAGCCCATTAACCGTCCAATCAGGGATTGAACCCTACACGCCAGGGCAAAGAGAATGCGTTAGTTTGTATGAAAGGGTGTTCGTCCCAATTCTGCTCACGATCGCATGGATGCGCCTTCAATCTATCAACACTTCGGACAGTTTTTAGAACGATACTATAAGCTTTAGAGGGCAAGGATAATAAAAAAGTCGTATCCTGACCCAGCCTTAGCATTTCTAAGTCCTAGATGGGGAAATACCTATTCCTCTGCCTATTGGCACTTATGACAATTCATCCGTTCATGGAATGCTTAGAAGGTTGATCACCATTTTAGGACTTACGCATTGACAAAATAACCAAATAGTGCATTGATAAAGAGGGAACGTCTACTAACGGGTATCAGACA
>NZ_JAUBTK010000083.1:0-34196 GCF_036702455.1 Microcoleus sp. D2_18a_D3 | reverse complement strand
TTAAGTTATTAATACATTACTTGAAGTTTGACGATATTCCCATTCCTGGGGCATTCATACCTTGATTCAGCAACGCCTTTTAATCTATAGCGGTTCTCAAAAAAGTGAGGTATGCCCAGGGAGGCCTATGCCCTATGCCCTATGCCCTATGCCCTATGCCCATGAGTACCTCATCTTTCTGAGAAAGGCTATATAATTTTTAATCTGAAATCTTTAATCTAAAATTGTCTAACCAAAAAAAAAAGATCGCTTGGAGGCTGTGAGGCCAAAAAAAGCGATCGATCTAACGGCTGCTAACTGCCAGCCACAAGTGCAATTTGCTGCTAAAAGAACTAGCAAATTGACTTAAATATCTTGTTCGCTCAATTCGCGAATCATGTAATCAAAAGGCTGATCCAAAAAAGGCCCCACAGACAAGCCAGCAGCTTGCACTTGAGCCTTAACCATCTCCTTCATAATGCTAATCCCCATCACCGTCGGGCCAATGGGAACGCTTAGAGAATTGTAAGTTTCTCGCAAACCTTGCAGCACGCGCTCGTCGAGCACGTCGGTACTTCCAGCCACTAGGGCGTAAGTAGCATAGCGCAAGTAGTAGTCCATATCCCGCAGACAAGCCGCGTAGCGACGAGTCGTGTAGGCATTTCCCCCGGGACGGATCAGTTCCGGCTGTTCAGCAAATAGCTGGATACCAGCTTGCTTGACAATTGCCGCAGCATTGCTGTTAATCGCAGCCGCCGCCTGTACCCGTGCCGTGCCCGTTGCAAAATAAGATTTCAACCGATCGATACCATCTCGGTCTAAATACCTACCAGCAACATCATAATTTTCAATCAGGCTCGTCACTGCATCGCGCATAAGTTTCTCTCCCAAAAATCTTTATCAATACTTTGCTATCTGAGACAGACTGCCTATTGTAGACTACTACAAATCGGCGTTTGATTAAGATTTGAGATAGGATTTTCACGAAGGGTAGTCTATCCGCGGCAAACTGTCGTAAAATTCAGCCGTTTGCCTTGTATGTTCAGCCGAAAAATAATCCACAGGGCAAGAATCTCAAACTGCCCGGCCCCACTGGGCCCCTATTTCAAACTTTTGTAGCCCTAGATACAAAATAGTGGATACTGAAGGCCTACGATCGCCCAAACAGTCTGAAATCGGCCGATCGCCAAGACACAACCAATATCAGGAGTAAGTCATGTTCCAGACACCCCAAGAAGCCTTAAACTACATACAAGAAAATAAGATCCAGATAGTTGACCTAAAATTCATCGATATGCCGGGGATCTGGCAGCACCTTTCCCTGTACCACGACCAAATCGACGAAACCGCATTCACAGACGGCGTACCCTTCGACGGTTCCAGCATTAGGGGCTGGAAAGCCATCAACGAATCAGACATGACGATGGTCATCGATCCGACCACCGCTTGGATGGACCCGTTCATGGCAGAACCGACCATCAGCTTCATTTGCAGCATCAAAGAACCTCGCACCGGCGAACCATACAGTCGCTGTCCCCGCACCATTGCCCAAAAAGCCATAGACTACTTGCTTTCGACCGGTCTCGGCGATACAGCATTCTTTGGCCCGGAAGCAGAATTCTTTATTTTTGACGACGTTCGCTTCGACCAAACCCAAAATTCCGGCTACTATTACGTAGATTCGATCGAAGGTCGTTGGAATTCCGGCAAAGAAGAAGCAGGCGGCAACCTCGGCTACAAACCGCGTTACAAAGAAGGTTATTTCCCAGTAGCACCAACCGATACCTCTCAAGACATGAGAACGGAAATGCTGCTGACAATGGCAAAATGCGGCGTACCCATCGAAAAGCACCACCACGAAGTCGCCACGGGCGGTCAATGCGAACTCGGTTTCCGCTTTGCAACTTTAGTACAAGCCGCCGACTACTTGCTGACTTACAAATACGTAATCAAAAACGTCGGCAAAAAATACGGCAAAACCATCACCTTCATGCCCAAACCGCTGTTTAACGACAACGGTTCCGGGATGCACGTTCACCAGTCGATTTGGAAAGACGGCCAACCTCTATTTGCAGGCGATCAATATGCTGGTTTCAGTCAAATGGGACTGCATTACATCGGCGGCATTCTCAAGCACGCACCGGCACTTTTGGCAATCACCAACCCCACGACCAATTCCTACAAGCGTTTAGTTCCGGGCTTTGAAGCGCCTGTAAACTTAGCTTACTCTCAAGGGAATCGATCGGCATCAGTGCGGATTCCGTTGTCGGGAACCAACCCCAAAGCCAAGCGGTTAGAATTCCGCTGTCCCGATGCCACATCCAACCCCTATTTAGCATTTGCAGCCATGCTGTGCGCCGGCATAGACGGCATCAAGAATCAAATCGATCCGGGCGAACCTTTGGACGTGGATATCTACGACCTTTCCCCTGAAGAATTGAGCAAAATTCCTTCAACTCCCGGTTCATTGGAAGGCGCTTTAGAAGCTTTAGAAAAAGACCACAGTTTCTTAACTGAAACCGGCGTATTTACCGAAGACTTCATCCAAACCTGGATTTCCTACAAACTCGACAATGAAGTCAACCCGATGCGGCTGCGTCCTCACCCCTACGAGTTTGCTCTCTACTACGACTGTTAGAAAATAAATAATTAAAAATTAAAAGTTAAAAATGGTGATTATACCCTTTTTAACCTGTGATTTTTAATTAATAAGAACGCCGCCCTTAAAAGCGGCGTTTTTTTGGAACTTAGAACTTCTGGATCAGCGCCCAGACTCTCCCGTTACCCGACACTATCTGGGCAACGCTGTTAGTAGTGTCGCCCACTGTAGCCTCAGAGACATCCTCTACAGCCCATTTAGTTGCTTTCTCATCAACAATAAACAAATCCTCAGCGGTAGTGCCTTCCTGAACCCGATATATCTTATTCAAAATGAAACGCTGTTGCGCCTCAGCTTTTGGTATGCCGGTAACTTCATCAGGATCGATAGAGAGGACACTGCCTTCTTTTAATGTACCTTTCGAGTTGCTTAAATTGCGATCGTCCCTTTGAGCAACCCGCACGCCGTGAAACTGTAAACCAGGGTCAGTCTCAGAGATATTCGAGACAGCAGCTAGCGCCCCACTTTTTCCCAAACCGAGAACCGCTGCAAAAGCCGTCAAAATTAGCAAAAACTTGAAATGATTCACTGTATTTATGCTCCTTTGCTTGTGAGATTCTGCACTCATTCTAAATTAGCAATTAGCAATTAACAATGACCAAACGATGTCCGATATTTTTGTGATGATCCGCAATCAGAGTAACGTCGCCATGACTTCAGTTGACGGCATTGCCTTTGTGACTTTACTGACTCGGGAGGGACGAGTGCTGGCCGAGGAGACAGTTGACCTGTTTGAGGCCGATGTGAATTTTGATAACCTGAAGCAGGGAAAATATACTGTAGTTGTCAGGCACGAAGGCGTTGAACCTCGATCGGCAACCTGTAGTGTTACAATCACCGATGAAGATAAAGTAATCATGCTGACATTTGTTTACTTGGAGCTAGAACGGGTGCTGCTCCGCATTCAAACTTCAACCGAAGAAAGACTATGACCGTGAAAGTTACTCCGCCAAATTCAATTAAAATGTTTCGCTATCGAGTACATTTCTTGGCAAAAGACCTCTGGAGGGAAAAAAACCCGATTTGTCGGATGAATCTGGCTTTACAGTTAGCCGATGTGGCGACAACTTTGGCTAGGTTGGAAGTAGAAGAGGCGCGAAAATTTCAACAAGAGTCTGCTAGTGTTGAAGCCCAAGACTCGACGGAACCTGAAAAGTTTTGAGTGTATGAGGTTGCTTTGTGTCCTCCGCGCAACCCTTGCGTGATAGCAGTTTAAAAAAATAATCTAACTGTAGAAAAGCTCCAAACCCTGATAGTCATCAGTCATTTTTAATCTAAAATCTAAAATCTAAAATCTAAAATGGTATGGCTCGCAACTCCAAACTATTGTCATTTGTTGAGCTAGTAAAAAAATTCTCTGTATAAAATTGAATGTCCGTGCTAAACAACAACTTTCACCCTTGCGAGGTAATTGGTTGTTGCAAAAACTGCGTTACACTTATATAGGTATCTTTACAAAACAACATAAAACCATGACTGTTGCCTATCCCCGCAAGCTTCGCAACGCTATGGGAGCGCGCGAAATTTTAGCTCAAGTAGTGCGCGATCGCGAAATTCACCTGATCACCCTCAACCGCTACCGCTACAGCGAACAGCGCAGTTGCAAAGACCTCACAGACGTAATCGAACAGCTAGACGGGAACCCGGCAGAACTGGTGCGCGACCTCTCCCGGCACATTTCCGACGAAGCGCGACACGCCATGTGGTTGACAGATTTGCTGGTAGACTTGGGCCAAAATGTGGGAACGCCGCCAGGAGTCTCCTACATTGACGAATTTGAAAGGTTGTATGACAGCGAAAAACAAGACCCCACCACAAACCGCGAAGACTTCGTAATTTCTTCCCTCGCCGCGATTAACGTCACCGAGAAGCGGGGATGCGAATACTTCTCAGCCCACATCCACGCCCTCAAACAGGCTCCCCAAACCGCAGAAAACGTCAAAATCCGCGAAACAATCGAAAAGATTTTTCCCGAAGAAGCTGGTCACGTCCGCTGGGGCAACCGCTGGCTGGCCCAAATCGCCGACAAAAGCCCGGAACACCGCCAAAAGGTGGAACAGGCAAAGCGCAAGTATGTGGCGATCGAACAAGCAGCTTTTGAATCGGGAATGGATATCATGTTGGGGGCAGAACTCCGCCGCGTCACCCGCCTAGTGGATATTGCCAACACCATGCCGATGTGGGAACGCCCGCAATACTTGATGGAACGCTTGCCCAGAACCCTGCTGGCCCCGGATCTGCAAATGACCAGAGTCGATGTAGCTCAGCGGGCATGGAACCGCGACCCGCAGGCATTTGTGGAGAAATTTGTGCCGATGTTCCTCAACGGCTTGAATAACATTGAGAAGAAGGCGGCGACGACTAAGCCCAAGGCTTAATAACGATCGCGAATCCGGTTGAAACCGCTTTGCCAGTCCAACTTGCGCCTGCCTCCGCAAACAAGCGAGATTAACTGGTTCCCAGGCATAGCCTCGGAACCAGTTATTTAAAGTCATAATTTTAAGCTTTAGCAAGTAAACTGATTATTGGAATAGTTTTCCATCTAAATATAATCATGACTACCAGCGAGCCGAACATACAAACAGCTTCCGCAGAAAGCCTCTCAAGTGAAAGTGCGATCGCCTCCGAGCAGGTCGAAAAAGCCACAGCCGTCACCTATGCAGAAGAAATTGAAACTGTCATCGCCAGCATGGCTGTAGACCAAAAAGTGATGGTCGGTCAAAGTGAAGCTGGCGGACATCTTTGGAAGTTTAAGTACGGCAGTGTTGAAGTGTTCGTGCAACTCACGGGCGAAACCGAAGATGATACTTTGACGGTTTGGGCTTTTGTACTGCAGTTGCCAGCAAAGAATGAAGCTCAATTAATGCGGAAACTTCTAGAAATGAATTGGCTGTCTACTTTGGAATCTCATTTTGCGATTGTTGACAATCAAGTTGCGGTAGTATCGACTCGGACGATGGCGGAAATCTCGACCGGGGAAATTTCCCGGGTTATTACTATTGTCGCCACGATCGCCGATGACAACGATGACCTGCTGCAAGCAGAATTCGGTCAGTAGTCATTAGGCTGCGCGACTTTTGATCGAGCCACACTCCGCTAAATTATTGGCAATCGCGCACCTGACATTTAAGTAGCGTGCGCGACTTTTGCGTTTATTTATTTATTTAAAGAGGAATGGTTTTACAGATAAAGCCATACGATCTAATTCTGCTTTGTTGTGTTTGAGAATATTATGTCCCCATAACTCATTTGTGTTGTCAGAACAATCTTTTGCAAGACCTTCTCCAATTTCCTCAAAAGTCTTTTTGATGTCTGTCCTTAGATTCTCTGGTTCAGATAGCACTCCCAGCACGAATACTCTTGCTTTTAGATCATCTGGAATATGACTTTCTACATAACTCAACCGATTTTCATCATCATCGAAATCAATGAGCAAAACCATCATTCTTTGTGGTAATTGTCGCATTTCAGACGCATACTTCTTCGTGAATTCCTCCACAGTTTTTTTCCAACCACCAGGAAGTGGCAGGACTTTAACAGCACGGTTATTAAGGTTTGGCCCCAGAAGAAATCCGTTGGCAATCTGGCGATTAGCATCATCTTCGGCCAACACATGAATGTGCGGTTGATACTTATTACTCATAGCTCTATGTCGCCACCAATCAAGGCATTTATCAGGTCGCCTTTAACAGACATCTCACTCAGCGGTCTGACTAAAGTTGGCTCTAAGTGGCTTTTGCGATCTAATACAAAGGTATTTTCATTTGAAAACTTTCGGATAGCTTCAGGATTATGCGATGTCACTAAGATTTGACCGCTATTTTTAAATGAGCGTCGCAGAGACATTACAAAATGTCCCACCTCCGATAAGGATAGATAGTTATCTGGCTCGTCCCAGAAGCAAAAAAGTGGGCCATAAAATTTGTTGGCAGCCAAGACAACAGCGCAAAGAAAAAAGCATTTCTCCCCGTCAGATAAGTCATTAAATTCAATACTCAGATTCGCATTATTTGCTTCAAATCGAACAATCATGCTTTTCGAGTCTTTGCCGATTAGTTCATTCAGAAAATCCTGAATGTCAGGCATGACTTCTCGGAGATATTTATCAACCTGTGTGTAGGCTGCAGGATAGCGACTCAGTAAGCCCGAAACCCACTCCCCAAAGTTTGAACCATCTCGCTTTGGCTCCAAAGTTTCACCGTTTGAGTCTCCAGTCATCAAGCTGGGAATCGGGGCTAAAATAATCATGCGAGCCAGCCAAGTCTTGAAAATATGAAGCGGATCAGTCTCAGATTGCTCCTGAATTACGGGCAGGGCAACAAGATGCCAATCTACCCGAAACTGAGCTTCACGATTTTGGGAGCTGGTGTGAAGAGTGACTTGGGCTTCTTTTCGAGAGTAAATTGGATCTCCTGCAACTAGCAGTTGCTCTTCAAAAACTCGAAGCTCTCTAAATTTTTCTGGTAAATCTAAGGCAAGGACATATTTGTATAATTTATCTTCGAGTAATACTTCTATTTCAAACCGGATCGGAACATCAGACCTTCCACGAGCGAAATCTTTCGAGCTAATAAGGTTAAGTTTTTCAAGGTCGCGCATTCTATTGATGCCTCGACAAATCTTCTGAAGGACTTCTAATGCAGAGGCAGTAGTTGATTTACCTGCACCATTTTTTCCAATCAAGAGAGCAGATGGCATCCCCTTTATGGGCAGTTCAAAGTTTTCTAGGCATCTGAAGTTGTGTACATATAGTCTTTGGAGCATAGCAAAACAATTCTAAGGAGTGGGAAGTGAAAAAACTTTTTGAACTTTTTGAAGTGCTTAATTAGGGAATAGGCCTTGCCATAAACTTCCAAAAAGTTCGGGTGCTTTTCTCAGCTAGAGACGGATGAGTTGCCGAACAATTAATCCCCGCCACCAACTTTTACCTCCAACTCGTCAAAAAACACCACTGCCCCAAATTTACTCCGTACTTAAAACTTAATATGCAGGCCCTGCGATCCAAGCAATAGTGATTCCCAGCCCCAAACCTACAAGCACTTGAAAAGGAGTGTGTCCCAGCAACTCTTTCAGGCGAGCCTCATTAAGGTTGTGATCTTCCTCAAAAAACTCGTCAATAATTTGGTTGAGGATGCGAGCTTGCTTGCCTGCTGCTTGGCGGACGCCTGCTGCGTCGTACATCACAATAATTGCAAAGATCGCAGCGATCGCAAAGTCCGGACTTTCCCATCCCATCGTTTGTCCCACTCCAGCAGCCAAAGCGCCCACAAAAGACGAGTGAGCGCTGGGCATTCCCCCCGTTGTTACCAAATACCGAAGATTAAACTTGCGATTTTTGACCAACTCGATCGGCAACTTCATGATCTGAGCCGCCAGACAAGCGATCAAAGCAACCACGAGTACATGATTGTTTAAAATGCCGCTGCAAATTTCCTGCATAGTGTTTGGTATATCTAGTTACTGCGGCTGGTAATAAAATCGGCGATCGCCAGCAGCGGTAGAGCTTTGCTCCCAAACACTGCCAATTGATCCTTAGCATCAGCCACAAGCTGCGAAGCTTGGCGCCGAGACTCCTCAATTCCCCACAAACTCGGATAAGTGACTTTCCCGGCTTGAACATCTTTGCCAGCAGTTTTGCCCAGTTCTTCTTGGGTAGCAGTGATATCCAGAATGTCGTCTATTATCTGGAAAGCCAGCCCAATATTTTGAGCAAAACGAGACAGCCGCTGCAAATCGGCAGCCGAAGCCCCAGCCAAAATTGCCCCACAAACTACGCAAGCCTCTAACAGCGCGCCTGTTTTGTGAGCGTGAATGTAATTCAAAGTTTCCAGAGAAACATCTGTCTTTCCTTCCGATTCCAAATCAACCACTTGACCGCCTACGAGTCCAGCAGCACCCGATGCCCGCGCTAAATGGGCGATCGTCTGCAACACCTGTTGGGGGGGTACGTTCTCAGTTTTAGTGGCGATAAATTCAAAAGCATAGGTCAACAAACCATCGCCAGCCAAAATGGCGATATCCTCGCCGTAGACTTTGTGGTTCGTCAGTTTGCCCCGCCGGTAGTCGTCATTGTCCATTGCCGGCAAATCGTCGTGGATCAGCGACATGGTGTGGATCATTTCCAAAGCGCAAGCTGTCGGCATTGCCATAGATGTAGTGCCGCCTGCCAGTTCGCAGCTAGCGAGACACAGGATCGGACGCAGGCGCTTGCCCCCCGCTAGCAGCGAGTAGCGCATTGCTTCGTAGATTTTCTCTGGGTAGATGACCGGGAGTGAACTGTCGAGAGCTACCTCGATCGCCTCTTTTCGCTTGACTAGATAAGTAGATAAATCGAAAGAGGATTCCGGTTGGGACGAACCCATTTCTGTTGCCAATACCATCCCTTGCTCTCTTGTACTTAATATTTATATGGGATATTGTGAGCCGTTGGGGTCGCATCGTACCGACTTTTACGGCAGTAGTTGCTCGAACTCCGAGCATCAATTAATCATTCTACGGGTGTTGTTGCACAGAAAATCTTTGAGTTTTGATAAGTTTGTCAAATTGCCAGTCAATCTAAAATTTACAATCTCAAATCTCAAATCCGCTGATTTGTCTGGCGACTTCCAAAAACCGGTGCACCGCCGCCGTTGGATCGCTGCGCCAAATTAGAGCGATCGCCACAATGCAGGTAGATTCTGGTAACGCTTTGTAAACAACCCCGCTGCGCTGGAAATTTTGCATCGACGCCGGGACGATCGCCACGCCCATCTCGGCGGCTACCAGACTCACAATGGTTTGCATTTGAATTGCTTCTTGAGCCGCGCGAGGGCTAAAACCTGCTTGCTGACAAAGACTGACGATCGCATCGTACAATCCCGGAGCCTGGGAACGCGGAAATAAAATGAACGGTTCCGTGGAAAGTTCGCGTAATTCAAGATGCGTGCGATCGGCCGCCGGATGCGTTTTTGGAAGTGCCACGATCAGGGGTTCTCGAAAAACGATTTCAGAATTTATCCCATCTTCCTCAACCGGAGGGCGCACGAAGCCGATATCAATTTGCCCGAATCGCAACCGCTGCAACTGTTCGTTGGTTGTCAGTTCGTGCAGTTCCAGCGTGACGGCGGGACACCGAGTGCGAAAGGCCTGCAAAATCGCTGGAACCACGTTGTGTGCTGCGGAACTCACAAAGCCGATAGTCAGTTGGCCGAGTTCGCCCCGACTGGTTTGTCGGCCGAGTTGAATTGCTCGATCGACTTGCTGCAGAATTTTCCCGGCTTCCTCGAAAAAAACCTGTCCCGCTGCCGTTAACTGCACCGTCCGCTTGGTGCGGCGAAACAGTTGAAACCCCAACTCTGCCTCTAAATGCTGGATTTGTTGGCTCAGCGGAGGTTGGGCAATATGCAGTTTTTCGGCGGCGCGAGTGAAATTCAGTTCCTCTGCAACTGCAATGAAATAACGCAAATGCCGAAGTTCCATAGCTCCCCAATCATTGATATTTTTAAAGTATAAGTTGTTAGTTAAACATATATTGGACATTAATGATGATATTTCATACAGTAATTAATAGGCGAGATTGAGAATTAAAAAATGACTAATTTGGATATCAGAATTAGAGAAGCCGAGCTGGCAGATTTGGAATTAATTGTGGATTTTATTTCCAAAAAAAGCGAGTTCGATGGCTCTAAAAACCTGTTGACAGCAACAGCCGATAAATTGCAGCAAACGTTGTTTTGCCAGCCTCCGCTAGTGCGGGTTTTGTTGGCGGAAGTTGCCGGAACCGCGGTAGGATTTGCTCTTTTTTATTCCTCCTATTCAAGTTTATTGACGCAGCCGTGTCTTTGGCTTGATGATTTATTTGTGCAAGCTCCTATGCGCGGAATGGGAGTCGGTACAGCGCTGTTAAAGTATTTGGGAAAAATTGCTGAGTCCACAAATTGCGGGCGGATTGAATGGACTGTTAATACTGGCAATGCGCCGGGAATTGCTTTTTATGAAAAGCAGGGAGCGCGGATTTTGGAAAATATTAGGGTTTGCCGAATCGAGGGAAGTGCGATCGCCCAACTCGCTAACAAATAAGTGGGTGGGTTTTGTGAAGAAGGATTTTTTTTATTAACCGCAGAGACGCAGAGAACACAGAGAAAGAGAAGAAAGGTTCAGGGTAATTATCATGGCACAAAATTATTGGAATACAACTCTTTATGAGCAAAATCATGCTTTTGTTTGGCAGTACGGCGAATCGCTTTTGGAGTTACTCGCTCCGAAGGCTGGTGAACAAATTCTGGATTTGGGCTGCGGTACGGGACAGTTAACTGAAAAAATTGCTCAAACTGGTGCTTTTGTGCAAGGTATTGATTCCTCTTTGTCGATGATTTCTACGGCAAAATTCAACTATCCTCACCTTAACTTTTCTGTCGCAGATGCGAGGATTTTTCAAGTAGAAGAGCCGTTAGATGCTGTGTTTTCTAATGCGGTTTTGCACTGGATTAAACAGCCGGATGCTGCGATCGATTGTGTGGAAAAAGCGCTGAAGCCGGGAGGGCGTTTTGTGGCTGAGTTTGGCGGTAAGGGGAATGTGGGGGCGATCGTCCGCGCACTTTTGAGTGTTTTGTCAGAAATTGGCCCGCTTGAGCCTGAAGCGCTTAATCCTTGGTATTTTCCGAGTATTGGCGAGTATGCTGGGCTTTTGGAAAAGCAGGGATTTGATGTGGGTTATGCGGTTTTGTTCGATCGCCCGACTTCCCTAGAAGGTGGCAGCGCGGGTATGGTAAATTGGATTGAGATGTTTGCTGGTGGGTTTTTGTTGGGGTTGTCTGAGGATGTGCGATCGCAGGTAATTAACTCCGTTGAAGAGCGTTTGCGATCGGCGCTGTACCGCGATGGTAATTGGATTGCAGATTATCGCCGAATTCGCGTTGTTGCTGTCAAAAATTCCTCACGGTAAATCTTAGTGATTAGTAATTGCGATCGGAGCTTGAAATCGTTACTAAACCAACTTTCGTACGCCGAGGCGGACTCAAAGAGTAAAGAATTTTACAGGACTTATGCTGCATAGCCAATTTTTACATGACCCATAGTAGTAAGGTGCGAAATACGCACCCTACTACTAGCGTTTCTGCGTAAGTCCTGTAAATATCAGCAGTTAATTTGTGGCTAACAATATGATAAGTTTGTCAGCTCACCACTGATTGTCCTGAACTTAGAAACCCTGAACGGAAACAATGCTGCTTTGTAGTTCATTAGGCGTTACATTGCCTACAAAACCTAAAATCGCGTTAGAATTTCTGACTCTGATGAGAGTTCCTGAAGCAGAGCCTGTGAATTCGCTGAGTAAAGCTGGAGGAACCAATAATTGTAAAGCTTCCAACAAATCGAACCTAAATGTTAATGTCACATTCTGTAGCGGCTCCAACACTATATCATTGACCGTTAAGCCACTCGCTAATCCAATCCGATCTAAATCCGGATCAAAATTTAGGAGTACATCACTAGAATTGATATCTGTAGTGGCAGGATCTATTCCCAGAACGCATAAATTATTGCCAAACTGACACTCTAAGACGTCTCTGCCCAAGCCGCCAACCAGAGTGCTATTCCCCTCTTGGCCGTCTAAAAAATCATTGCCTCTACCCCCAAATAAAATATCCTCGCCAGCCTCTCCAAGAATAAAATCAGCATCTAGACCACCACTGAGGCAGTCATTTCCATCAGATCCATCCAGGTAATCTCTTCCTTTTCCCCCAAATACAGAATCGTTGCCTGCAAAACCTCGGAGAGAATCTTCCCCTTCATTTCCCAGGATTAACTCGCTAGCCCCTGAGCCATTTACTGTATCGTTGCCATCGAGGGCCCAAGCTCCTAAAGGGAAGTTGTTTATATCTCCAGGAGTAAGTTGAATTCCTTCCGAGGTGTTGTCGCCAATTAAGCGCACTATCCCTGATGGATCGGGTTTTAAAGCCATAGCTAAAATCTTTGTGTGTTGGTAGATTACTAACCCTACTAATTGAGCCAATACTGGCTCACAAGTTGGTCCCAATTCAATTAGAACCGTATTCAATATAACTCGAAACGGTATTTTCCAAAACCCTAGCAACAGTCATCGGCCCGGTTCCTCCCGACACCGGCGTGATAAATTCGGCTACTGTTTTAACAGCATCAAAGTCCACATCTGGGGCCAAACGACTCGTACCGTCTGGATTGACGACGCCGAATTCGCGTTGTTCCTATCTTGAATTCCTCACGCTAAATCTTAGTGATTAGTGATTTCCATCCGAGCATGAAATCGCTACTACACCAACTTTCGTCCACTCCAAGCGGACTCAAAGAGTAAATAATTTTACAGGACTTACGCTACACAGTCAAATTTTACACGACTCATAGTAGTAAGGTGCGAAATACGCACCCTACTACTAGCGTTTCTGCGTAAGTTCTGTAAATATCAGCAGTTAATTTCTGGCTAACAAAATGATCAGTTTGTCAGCTCACCACGGGTTGTCCTGAATTTAGAAACCCTGAACGGAAACCATCCTGCTTTGTAGTTCATTAGGCGTTACATCGTCTACAAAACCTAAAATCGCGTTAGAATTTCTTACTCTGATGAGAGTTCCTGAATAAACTCCGGTAATTCCGCCTCTGGGTTGAGTTCCTGAAGCAGACCCACTTGCGCCGGCCGGACCTGGAGGGAGTGATGGTTGTAAAGCTTGCGGCAGATCGAACGTATATGTTAATTCCACATTCTGTATTGGCTCCAACACTATATCATTGACCGTTAAGTCACTCGCTAATCCAATGCGATCTAAATCAGGATCAAAACTTTCGATTATATCACTAGAATTGATATCTGTAGTCGCAGGGTCTATTCCCAGAACGCATAAATTATTGCCAAACCCACCACTTAATAAGTCTCTGCCCAAGCCGCCAACCAGAGTGTTATCCCCCCCTGCGCCGCTTAAAGCATCATTGCCTCTACCCCCAAATAAAATATCATCGCCAGTGTCTCCAATAAGAATATCAGCATCTAGACCACCACTGAGGGAGTTATTCCCCTCCAGTCCAGACAGCAAATCTCTTCCTTTTCCCCCAAATAGAGAATCGTTGCCTGCAAAACCTGCGAGAATATCTTCCCCTTCATTTCCCAGGATTAACTCGCTAGCCCCTGAGCCATATACTGTATCATCCCCATCGAGCGCCCAAGCTCCTAAAGGGAAGTTTGTTAGATCTCCAGGAGAAAGTTGAATGAATTCCGAGGTGTTGTCGCCAATTAAGCGCACTATCCCTGACGCATCCGGTTTTAAAGCCATAGTTAAAATCTTTGTGTGTTGGTAGATTACTAACCCTACTTGAGCCAATACTGGCTCACAAGTGGGTCATAATTCACTTAGAACCATATTCAATATAACTCGAAACGGTATTTTCCAAAACCCTAGCAACAGTCATCGGCCCGATTCCTCCCGGCACCGACGTGATAAATTGGGCTACTGTTTTAACAGCATTAAAATCCACATCTGGGACCAAAGGACTCGTACCGTCTGGATTGACAACGCCGAATCCGCGTTGTTGCTATCTTGAGTTTCTCACGGTAAATCTTAGTGATTAGTGATTTCGCTCCGAGCTTGAAATCGCTACTACACCAACTTTCGTCCACTCCAAGCGGACTCAAAGAGTAAATAATTTTACAAGACTTACGCTGCACAGTCAATTTTTACGCGACTCATAGTAGTAAGCTGCGTATTTCCCACCCTACTACTAGCATTTATGCGTAAGTCTTGTAAACATCAGAAGTTAATTTGTGGCTAACAATGTGATAAGTTTGTCAGACCACCAGTGATTGTCCTGACATTAGAAACCCTGAACGGAAACAATGCTGCTTTGTAGCTCATTAGGCGTTACATCCTCTACAAAACCTAAAATCGCGTTAGAATTCCTGACTCTGATTAGAGTTCCTGAATAAACTCCGCTAAATTCGCTGAGAAAAGCTGGAGGGAAGAATGCTTGTATAGCTTGCGGGAAATCGAACCTAACTGTTAGTGTCACATTCTGTAGCGGCTCCAACACTATATCATTGACCGTTAAGTCACTCGCTAATCCAATGCGATCTAAATCAGGATCAAAACGTGCGATTCTCTCACTAGAATTGATATCTGTAGTGGCAGGATCTATTCCTAGAACGCATAAATTATTACCCAACTCACAATTTAATATGTCTCTGCCCACGCCGCCAACCAGAGTGTTATTCCCATCTCCGCCGCCTAAAAGATCATTGCCTCTCCCCCCAAATAAAATATCATCGCCAGCGTCTCCAGTAAGGAAATCAGCATCTAGACCACCACTGAGGCAGTCATTTCCCTCATTTCCATACAGGGCATCTCTTCCTTTTCCCCCAAATACAGAATCGTTGCCTGCCAAACCTCGGAGAATATCTTCCCCTTCATTTCCCAGGATTAACTCGCTAGCCCCTGAACCCTCTACTGTATCGTTGCCATCAAGCGCCCAAGCTCCTAAAGGGAAGTTGGTTATATCTCCAGAAAAAAGTTGAATTCGTTCCGAGGTGTTGTCGCCAATTAAGCGCATTATCCCTGACGCATCCGGTTTTAAAGCCATAGCTAAAATCTTTGTGTGTGGGTAGATTACTAACCCTACTTGAGCCAATACTGGCTCACAAGTGGGTCATAATTCAATTAGAAGCGTATTCAATATAACTCGAAACGGTATTTTCTAAAAGCATAGCAACAGTCATCGGCCCGATTCCTCCCGGCACCGGCGTGATAAATTCTGCTACTTTTTTAACAGCATTAAAATCAACATCTCCGGCCAAACGACTCGTACCGTCTGGATTGATGACGCGGTTAATACCGACATCAATTACTACTGATCCAGGTTTGACCATATTAGGTGTAATCATTTCTGTGCGGCCGACTGCGGCTATTAAAATATCGGCTTGATTTGTAATCGATTCTAGGTTTTGCGTCCGCGAATGAGCTACAGTAACAGTACAATCGGCTTCTAACAGCATCAGCGCCATCGGTTTACCTACCAAAATACTCCGTCCCAAAACAACGGCATTTTTTCCTTTTAAATCAATCTGGTATTCCTGCAATAACCGCATCACTCCGGCGGGAGTACAACTCCGCAAACCTTCCTCCCCGCGCACGAGACGGCCTAAATTTACAGGGTGAAGTCCGTCAGCATCTTTGTCGGGGGCAATTTGGTACAGCAGCGAAATTGCATCTAAGTGTTCTGGTAGCGGTAATTGAACTAAAATGCCATCTACTCGATCGTCCTCGTTGAGTGCACGAATTGCAAGTTCTAGTTCGGCTTGAGTAGCGTTTGCGGGGTAATGCTGGCCGAAGGAAGCTATGCCAACTTTAGCGCAGGCTCGCTCTTTATTGCGAACATAGGCTGCACTAGCTGGGTTGTCCCCCACCATCAGCACCGCAAGTCCCGGAGGACGCCCCTTTTGGGGTTGTAGGGCGCGGACTCGATCGCTCAGCTCGCTTTGAATCTTTGTCGCTAAAGCTTTGCCATCTAGTATTTGAGCAGTTTTGGCATCCATTGTAGACTCTGGGTTAGGGGCTGACGATTTTAGATTTTAGCTTAATCCCCGTCAAGGACTCCACTAGAGAAATTTCTTACTTGCGATCGATTCTTGGGATTCTGTTAAAGTAAGTCGTATCTCACATCTCAAATCTCAAATCAGTTGACCAATGACTACTGCAATTAAGCAAGTTTGGGTTCAAAGATTCTGCACCGGCTCTTTATCGCTAATCCTCGCCAGCGGTTTTTTCAGTTGTGGCAATTTACCTCTGTCTCAACTTAATCTTGGTTTTAATGTGGCTAGCATTGGCGACGTTCAACAAAAGCGGCAAGTGGATGCTGAAGTTTATCTCCGGGGAAAGGTGGAAAATCGCGCTCCGTTTGTGGGGAATGCGGCTTATCAACTTCAAGACGGTACGGGTACGATTTGGGTTTTAACTAACCAAGTTTTGCCCCAGCTTGGCGATGAAGTGTTGCTCAAGGGAGAAGTCCGCTACAAGAGTATTACTCTGAAGGAATTGGCCGGAAAAGATTTAGGTGAAGTTTATGTTGAGGAAATGGAACAATTAAAGCGCACTCCCAGTTCAGACAAGGGGAAATAGGCATTGGTTATTTGTTGTTTGTTATTTGATAATTGCTCTTTGTTCCCTCTTCCTTATTTAATATCTGAGGAATACTCGATAATTAATCCGTGTATTCGTGTTAAATAACTAATGACTAATGACTACTGACTAATGACTACTGACTAATAACACATGACTAAAATTCACGTTGCGATCGCGATTTTGTACCAAGACGGCAAGTTTCTCTGTCAGTTGCGAGACGATATTCCTCATATCAGGTATCCCGGACATTGGGCTTTGTTTGGTGGACACTTGGAACCGGGAGAAACTGCCCAAGTGGCTGTATTGCGGGAATTATCAGAGGAAATTGGCTATGCTCCTCCAAGTGTTTCTTTTTTCTGTTGCGATGTGGAAAAAGATGTGGTTCGCCACGTTTTTCATGCACAACTTAGTGCGGATGTCAAGGATTTAGTTTTGCTTGAGGGTTGGGATATGAAGTTGTTGACACCAGAGCAGATTCGGGCGGGAAAATGCTTTTCTGAGCAGTCAGGAGATGTGCGACCTTTTGGGATTGCTCACCAGCGTATTTTATTGAATTTTATTGAGTCGATTTGAGAAAATTGGCACGCACCCTACATTGCATGGGTTTGAGCAGGGAGATACTGGTAAGGTGCAGGCGTGCACCCTACATTGCAGGGGGTTTAACAATTAAGAGCGAGCCGCAATCATTCCGGTTTGGCGCGCGTAGTCAAACAACCCTCCGGCATCAATCACTGGCCCTACTTCTCCTAAAGGTTTGAGCGAGAAAGTTCGATCGAGAGTGTGGTTGACAATTACCTCTGTTGTAAAGTCGATCGTCACTTCTTGACCGGTTACAAACAAGTCGCAGAGTCGATCGACTGATTCGATCGGGTACAATTCGCCCGTAGCCGAGCAATTGCGAAAGAAAATGCGCGCGTAAGACAAAGCCACCACTGCTGTGACGCCTGCAGCCCCCAGAGCGATCGGAGCGTGCTCCCGCGAAGAACCGCAGCCAAAATTTTCGCCCGCTATGATAATCGGATACCGGGTTTTTTGTTCACCGGATTCGATAAACTTACCGTAGCGATCGGGCAACCCAATCATAGCGTAACTGCCTAGTTTCTCGTACTCGTCCGGCTTCGAGGGAACCAGGGTCAGGTATTCGGCCGGGATAATTTGATCTGTATCGATGTTGTCGTCTACAACAAAAATTTGACCGCTAATTACTTTACCCATAGTTTATTTCCTGTTAGCCTCGCTAGATGCTGTGGTGATAATTTTAAGTGGATCGGTATGCAAGATTTGCATCTGTTCATTTTAACCTGGCAGTGTCAGTGATAACCTGTATGAGTAAAAATTAGATCCGAGACTTTGGGTTAATAATTAACAATTGCTAAGCGTCAAGATAGTTTTATGGCAAATCCAATAGATGACATTGCTCGACAAGCTCGCGAAGGCTCGGTTGCATCGATTATTCAAATCCTTAATGACGAACTGGCACAGGTAGGGGTGAGGGCCCGAGCCGTGTTTGCAGACGGGGTGCTGCAACTGCTGTGCGAAGCTGCAACGCCCCAACTGCTCGAAGAGTCTAGTTTGGTCGATCGAGTCCGAGAAATTTTGGAACGCATTTCGCCCCACAATATTCGCCGAGTCAACATCAACAGCCGGCTTGTCCGAGAACACCAACTGCTGTGGCTGGAAGAAATTAGCCGCGATCCCGAAAATCAACTGTTGTGGTCTCAAGAAATTAAACTCCGAAAGCCGAATTTGTTCAAGCGTTTAGCCACCGCCCATCACGAACACCAAGCTGTGGCAGGCAAGCGGGCTTTGCCGAGAATGGCTATACCTCGATCGATGCAGCAACCGCGGCAATTTCAGCGCGGTATCGTCGGCGGCATCAGCTTGAGTGTGCTATTGCTTGCAGCAGCGGCCGCCATTCACAAAGGGCTCAATTCCCAAGTGCCAAACAGCACACAAGCTACCACCCAAGCAGTTGCCACTAGCCCTTCCTCGGAGGCAAAACCTGCTTTGAAAATTTCTAAAGAGACTGTTAATTCTGCTGTTGACTCTTTTGCCCAAGCAGTGCGAGTAGCCGAACAAGCAGCCACCGAGGGCAAAACCGCTCAATCTCGCGAGGATTGGTTAATCGTAGCTGCTAAGTGGCAGCAAGCTTCCGATTTGATGGCCGCCGTGCCTTCCAAGCATCCCCGCTACACAACGGCTCAGAACCGGACGGCACTTTACCGCCAAAATAGCGATAAAGCCCAACAGGAAGCACAAAATAAGTAAGCAGGTAAGTTGGATAAATTTAAACGTAGAGTTCGCCGCGCTGCTCTAGGTGTGGTGAAAAATGAGTTTTTGAGTCAAAACTCGGAAACTCTCAGCTATGTTATGAGTGATAATTTGGGGATTTTGAATTTTTGCGATCGGCGTTACTCGATCGGCCGATTTGTATCACAATAAAAATTTGTTAGGATCACAAGCTTAAATAGGAAACATCACACAGTGAGAAGAGGGGTGTCACTAAGCGGTCTCTAGAAAAGCTTCATACTACTCATAACCGTCAAAATTAGCGGGAATGGGATTGATAATCATCCGGTAAAGGATGGTAAAGTTCATCCCGTACAGATCGAAGGGTAAAAAACAGGAAAATAGAACTCGGTCAGATATGGGTATATTTTTACATATCGAGCGACCCGCCGACCGACTGCATAAACACAGAAAACAGGCTCATAACAGTCAAGCCGACAGTTATGGATAGGTTCTATATTTGCAGCGGGAGCCGGCTCAAACATCTTAGAATAAAGGCTTGGTTGCCATGATCGATCGCCAGGGAAGTCAAGAGTTTACTTCGATCGACCGATCGCCGTCAGAGTCTTGCACTTTGCATTTACCGCAAATCCCAGAACCAGTATCAGTCCAAAACTTTTTGGATCGTCTTATGCAGTTCCAGGTCGATCCTGCCCTTCTAGGGCGACAAATTTCCCAAATTCTCGCGACCAGCTTCGATCGAGAAATCCTGCTGCTGCAAATAGCCAATACTTTGGGGGTTGCATGGGGGGCAGATTTCTGTGTGGTTGCTGCTGTGGTTGACCAGAAAGTAGTACATCCGAATGCTTACTGGCAAAATAGCAGTGATTTTCCCTATGTGGCTGGTGTTGCCGATTCCACTGAAACACCGGAACACCCCCAAACCACCAGATTAAAACCGCCTAGCATATCACTCGAACATCCCGTTTGGGCAAATGTCCTAGCAGACGGCGAGATAGTGGCGATATCCGACTATCAAGATAGTCCGGCAACTTCATCGTCCAATGCCCCTGTGACTGGGCTGCCTTTTCGGGCAATTTTGGCAGGGCCTGCGCGATTTGCAGGGGCTGTAAATGGCATGATGATTCTTGGTAAGTCGCAACCTCACGAGTGGTCGGTAGCCGATCGGCAGCGCCTTGAAGCAGCATCAGACGCGATCGGCAGCGCGATTTCTCACATTCAAAAAACTCAAGAAATTGCCAGCTTAAACGCACAGTTACAGCGACAAGCTAAATACAAAAATCTACTCAGGTCAGTTGCTGCCTCGATCGACACAAATTCAGAAGTCGATCGAATATTGCAGCAAGTTATTGAAAATACCGTCGCTACCCTGGAAGTAGATAGAGGCCAAATCCTGCTCTTGAAATATACAGATCCTCTATTTACAACTTGCTCCCCCAATCAAACTCCCAAAGCGAAAGTCGAATTAGTTTGCGAATCCCTTGTAAAAAAAGCTCCAAACAAACAGGCAAGATCACAAAGCACTGCCGGAAAAAAAAGCTCAACATCCAAAACAAAAAACAAGGATAAAACTGCTAATTCCCAATCCAAAATCCCCAACTCAAAACCCAATAACTCTCCCACTTTTTGGCTGTCAGAATCTAATTTGTGCCACCAAGCATTCCACAGCGCACCCAAACCCCTCGCCCTCGCTGACGCAGGCGCATTAATCCGCAAAGAACAAGAAGCAGCCACAGAAATTTTGAAACTCCAAGGCATTCGCGGCTTGCTGCTGGTTCCCCTCACGGGCGGTAGCTGCCAAGAAACAGTTTTGGGTTTCTTGGTTTTGCAGCACTTTGATCCGCGCACTTGGAACCCGGAAGAATTAGAAGTTCTCGAATCAGTCAGCGCTCAAGCGAGCAAGATGATTATCCAAACTCAAACGTTTAAGGAATTGCAAAGCGTAGTCTTCGACAGAACCGCTCAGTTGCAGCAAAGTCTCGACCTGCAGGGGAAACTGTACGAACAATCTGCCAATCAGCTAGAGCAAATGCGGAAATTGAAGCTGATTAAAGACGAGTTTCTCAGCACTCTGAGTCACGAGTTGCGTACCCCTTTAACAATCATGAAGCTGGCGATTCTGATGCTCAAACAAGCTGAACTGCCGTCAGCGAGTCGGACTAAGTATCTCGACATTCTAGAACAGCAGTGTTCTCAGGAAACTGCTCTGGTTAACGATTTGCTGGCGCTCAAGCAGTTTGAGGCTCAGCAAGTCCCGATTTCTCTAATCAAAATCGATATCAACCGTTTATTTCAAGATTTAGCTGGGGATTTTGAAAAACAGTGGGCGGATAAGCAATTGACTCTGAAGGTGGATTTGCCCAAGTTGACCCCTTGCTGGGAAACTGACCCGGACATTCTCAATCGGATACTGCTGGAACTGCTGACGAATGCTGGAAAATACTCTGCTTCTGGAACGGCGGTAGTTTTGGAGGTGTCTGAGGCAGCCGGCTATATTGTCCTGAGCATTTCTAATTTCGGGCCCGGCATTTCGGCTGCTGATTTGCCCCACATCTTTGACAAGTTCCGCCGTGGCACTGGCATTACTGACCAAGCTATCGCCGGTACTGGTTTGGGTCTGGCTCTGGTAAAGTCTTTAGTGCAGCACTTGAATGGTACTATTGATGTATCTAGCTGTCCGGTCGAAAGTTCAGAAGCTGACAATTTGTGGCGCACATCTTTTACTCTGACTCTGCCGCAATTTGCAGCGGAACTCTGTAATGTAGAAGAATAGTTCGGTTGATAAGCTGCTGGGAATTGGCAGCGAACAGGCGAAACGAGAAGACTTGCCAGAAGAGGGAGATTTGGAAATGTCGTAAACGCTACCAAGTCCTCTGTTTTGAATGGTTTGTCTGGTTGCCCGTCTAAATTGCCGGTTCTCCATTGCTGATTTTCCCCAGGACTTATATTATGTCGGGTTATTGGCCCGTAATTAGCGCGTGTTTGTAGTGAGTACGACTGTCCTCTATTTATTAATTAATCAGGACTGGCATTACTTACTAGGAACTTAATTATAATTGTATAGCCGGAGATGATATTAGGCAGTAGAGACCAAAGAAACTGAGTTTTTTAACTGTTTCAAAGGTCTGCAACCCGTCTTTTCGTACAAGCCGGTTTCTGCGTCCTGGATAGTCCCTAAAAATTGTCACGGTGCATGGAATTTGATCGCCAATATTATGCTCACAAAAGCTGCACCTAAAACCCTGCGTTGGCAACGTTCTAAATATTCGCCACTGGCACGGCAAATAGACATTTTTGCAGCGGCGGGAAAGTTTATGTTTTTTTTGTGGTGGGACGCACTGCTGCAAAATAATTCGCCTCAAACTAGGAGAATTCGCGCTCATTGGTTGGTCAATACTTTGCTGAATTTAGGCCCGACTTTTATTAAAATCGGGCAGTCTCTCTCGACTCGGGCGGATTTGTTGCCACTTGAGTATGTGAAGGAACTCGAACAGTTGCAGGATCGGGTTCCTCAGTTTAGTTCCGAAGAGGCGATCGCTCTTGTAGAATCAGAGTTAGGCAAGGATATTTATGCTTTGTACCGCGATTTTGATCCGTCGCCAATTGCTGCTGCGAGTCTGGGACAGGTGCACAAAGCAAGGCTGCACACCGGGGAAGATGTGATTGTAAAGGTGCAGCGTCCGGGTTTGGAAAGTTTATTTGATTTGGATGTGAAGGCGGTGCGCCAAGTGATGCGTTTTTGCGATCGCTATTTACCTGGGACGCGCAAATATGACCTGGAATCTATTTATCACGAGTTTTTTAAGATTTTATATCAAGAAATTGACTACGTGCAAGAAGGTAAAAATTCCGATCGCTTTAGCCATAATTTTCGAGAATATCCTCAGATTATTGTCCCGAAAGTCTACTGGCAATACACTACTAAAAAAGTGCTGACTCTAGAATACGCACCAGGTATTAAGGTGGACGATCGCATTAGTTTAGAGGCGATTGGAGTCGATATTGTGAAGCTCAATCAACTCGGAATTTGCTGTTATTTGAAACAGTTGTTAATTGACGGTTTTTTTCAAGCTGACCCGCATCCGGGAAATTTGGCGGTGACAGAAGATGGTAGCTTAATTTTTTATGATTTTGGGATGATGGCTGAGGTGAAGTCTCTGGCTAAAGACCAAATGGTCAAGACTTTTTTTGCTGTGATGAGAAAGGATACTGACGAGGTACTCAATACTTTAATTACGATCGGCTTAGTTGAGCCGATGCCGGATATGATGCCGGTACGCAGGCTGATTGCTTTTCTGTTGGATAAGTTTATTGATAAGCCGATCGACTTTCAAGCTTTTAATGAAATTAAGAACGAACTTTACATCATGTTCGAGCAGCAACCGTTTCGCTTGCCTGCAGAAATGATGTTTATTGTCAAGTCGGTGACGACTCTCGACGGCATTGCTAGAACTCTCGACCCTGATTACAATTTCATAGCATCCGCTCAGCCTTTTGTCAAGAGTATTGCGGTGAGCAAGGGGCGGGGAAATGCGATCGGAGAATTGGCAAGGCAAGCACGGAGTTTTATTACATATAAGTTACGGCAGCCGAGCAAATCGCAAGTTTTTCTCAAGCGTTTGGAGCAGCGAATTGAAGAGGGCGAAATGCAAATTAGAGTGCGAAATCTAGAGAGCGAAAGAGCCTTGAAACGCATTAATTTAGCTTTGAAAACTCTTATTTTCGCTTGTTTGACTGGTTTTGTGTTTTTGTCGGGTGCTGTGCTGCTGGTGGGCGGATATCAAACGGGGGCGATCGCAGCTTTTGCGGTTTCGGGATTCGGTGGCTTGTTTGTGTTGCGCTCGTTGTTAGACTTGTTGGTTAAGGAAAAGCTCGATCGAATGGTCGAGCGATAAATATACTGGGTAATTGGGAATTGCGATCGTAGTCAGGACTTTAGCCCTCATTAAAAAGACTAATGCTGGCTCATTTCTCCTGCATTTGTAGGTTATTTAATGCTGTCCAACCCTCATATTCCGATTCTTCAGCCACTAACTCTGCTTCTATCTCTGCTCGATTTTCGTGATAATCAGTGCAGGAGAAACCTGCGCTAAGCAGAGATGATCCAATTCTGCTGCTATTGAGTCAGCAATATTACCTTGTTATATAACGCTGTAATTCGCTGCACTAATGTGGCAGTACCTGCAATCATAGGGATACAATTGCGAAGGTGCGGAGCGCGGATAATTAAAGTGGCAATATCCGTTAAAGTTAGCCTAGGTGAATCAGAGGTGAAAAATTAGGTAGCCCTGCATAGTCAGTATAATTAAGGGTTTTAACCGAATCCCGTTGAAGATATTTGGTTACAAGCTAAAAAGTTTTTAAGAAAGTATTGGTATTTATGTAGGTCTTTTAAGATTATCAAATTTTTGTTTGAGTTTTTCACCAAGGAACATAAATTTGATTTCCCCAAAATTCATCAGTACGCTTATACATAGAAAATCATTTAGGATTGCTAGAAACCAGGTTTATTGGCAATCTGCCACGTCTATAGTGCGTATTAATGAATTGTGTAATTCTTGTAGGAGCAATCCCTCCGTGGTTCCCCCCGATGTTGAGGGTCAGCCCCCGTGCTGACCCCTACATTTTTTGTACAAATCATTTAGGCTCGCTATAGGATGTTGCAAATACTATCTGGTTAAAATTTACAGTTTCTCCCTGTTCTGCTTTAAATCAACCTAAGAAACGTACTTGTACAGCAGGTGGTTTTGTCTCACCAGCATTCGGTTCCCCAACTTGAAAAGTAACGAAGTCATCACGAAGAGGAGTGTACTGTTTCTCAATTAAATTGCTGGCATGAAAAAATAGTTGTTCTTTTGTTCCAAGTCGAACCAGAAACCCATAGCCTCCCTTAACCACCCAGTTATTTATTTTTCCAATATTTTCTTGCCTACTATGAAAAATAGCTTCTAAAATTCCCTCTCCTTTGAGACGTATCCCATAATCGATGTCTCTCGCAAGGGCGCAGGCTTTATGTAATGGCCAGCTAAAGCGACGCTTGTTTAACTCTTCTATGGCTCTTGTTCGTAAATACGTAGGCCAGTTTTTCTTCGTCCAATTAAACAGTTTTTTATTTTCAAAAATAGAATATGTATTGACTAAATTCCATGCTTGTCGCTCTATTGCCCTATTTGAATAAAAAAGAAGTTGTTCCACAAGTTGCTCAGAACATAAATCAGGGTAAGAAGCAAGGGACTTTAATGCTGTGACTTTAACCTGTTCTGAGGGGTCAGCCAGTGCTTTTTCTAAGACTACAGTGGCAATATCAGAAGGTAGATTAGCTAACATTTGGACTACAGCCAATCGAACCCCATGAGGTGAGGATGAGGACATAGCTCTCTGAAGCATCTCCACCTTGTGATAGCCAAGGGAAATAAGAGCTTTTATTAAAGCCATTTTGACTCCAGGAGCAATTGCAGGGTCATCAAATTCAACTAGAGGAAAAATCTTGAAAGCTAAGTTCAAATTTCTAGATAATATTCTATTAATTATTAAAGATTGTATGGCGGGATGCGAGGTACAAAGTGCTCGTAAAGCTACATCTTCTAATTCATTTTGATGTAGTAATGAAACTACCTTCATAATCCTAGCTGCTGGCAGTGATTCTTCGGCAAGAGGATCTGTAGAAAATAAATCTTTAAGGCTCTGTTCACGATGAGAATTTTCGGTGCGGCGTAGTAGTATTTGCACCCCTATTAACCTTACTAAGAAATCTAGGTCGCTAACAACCACTCCAGAAACTTCAGTATCAATTTCACCAAGATTAATAGTTTCAATTCGGCTAATAGCGGCTCTACGTACTTCTACATCTGGGTCTTTTAGTGCTATTTTTAGTACCGATACCGCCCGTTCAGAGCTAAGAACATTAATAGCAACATCCAAAGGAATAGATCTAGATTCTCTAGGCGTATTACATTGTTTCTCCAGATAATTTAGTGCCTCTGCTGACTCCAAGTACCCCAAAGCCTTCGCTATATGATGCGCTAGGTTCGATTGTTGTGACTCTGCTAACTTAATTACAAGTGGCGTAAATTCCACAATCTGGTGTGCGCTGGTAAACTTGATAGCTACTAACTGTTGTGCAAATTCTCCTGATTCTAAAGCTTGCCGAACCTCCTCAGTAATGCCATTAGGAGCATATTGCACTAAAGCATTGCTAGCCACTGTTCGCGCCTCTTCTGGAAGTTTGGGAAGTACCCTAAACACCGCCTGAGTTGCTTCTATCTCATCAAGCGCTGCCATTACCTGTACAGCTATACCTATTTCAGCAATAGAATTCGCCATTAATCGGGAATTAGCTGCATTAAATAATTCTTGAAATAGTTGTTTAGAACGTTGAGAACGGGCTGAGTAGCATCGAGCTGCCCACTTCAAATCCCGCTGTGAAATAAATCGAGTAAGCGTGTCCGCAGAACTGAGTAAACCAGACAATATTTCAATACTACTAGGAGTGGCAGACAGGACTTGAGCTTCTACATTTTGGTCAAAATTTCTTTCGCAAGCGTCTTTCAATCCTAACGCTGTAAAATAATCGAGTGCTGTTTCATGGAAAAACGCAACAAAGCCATCCCCGCGTCTCTCTAAAATACCGCTTTCGATTAGTTTTTTTAGCAAAGATATAGGTGATACCTCCCGATAAAATCTTTGAGTTATATTTGCAAATATATGTAGTATTTTTTCTTCAGATAGTAGAGTTCCTGACTCATCACGAATTGTTTTAGCTAAGTCAACCAGTGCCATACTTTTTATGAGCCTAGATACCTGGTCTCCTTTGCGTTCTTCACGCTCAAATATCTGATTGAACAGTACGCTCATCATTTCTCCCATACTTCGAGGGATACGGATCTCTGGAGGAAGTTCACAGAGAAGCCTACTCATTAGAGGCGTTTTAAATAAAGCCAGAAGTCTTTTGTCGTTTTTAAGGTTCGAGAATAACTGACTGCCTTGTTCCTCTGTTTTAGCGTTTAAGCGTAAAATTTGAGAAACGCCATAAGGAGTTAGAGATTTTAATTCATATACAGGCAGGGGAAGCTGATTATAATAAACTTCCTGTCGTGTAGAAACGACAACTCGACACTTAGGAAAGTTTATTAAAAATGCTTTTAAATCCTGGATGAATTCCTCGGAATATTTGCGAGCTACTTCATTCAATCCATCAATAAATATCCAGTATTGTCCATCCAATAAGCCTTTTTGAATTTCATCAGACTGAACACCTGGTAAAAATGTGGATAGGTTTGTTGATAACTTGTTTCCATAACCAATTAGCTCGGCAGGTAAGTAAATAGGTATTTGTTGTCGGGGAGCTTGCAAAGAAAGAATTTCTCTAGCTAGTAGTGCTGTAACGTGCCTAAAAGTACGCGACTTACCAGCCCCGCCCTCACCTGTTAACACCATTTTGTCTACTTGTTTTATAAGTACAGACACTTCCTCTGGTCCTTTAGGTAAAGGAACTGTAGAGAAAGACTCTGCTTGCATTAGTGAAATGGGTTGAGCATCTATAGAGCTAGGTTGCCACCTTAAGTCAGCTTGCAAACATACATATCGGTCGTAATATGGTTCGGACTGGGCTACCGACTCTAGATACGATCGGTAAGGCGATGTAGCCAGTTCAAGTACGGCACGATTGGGCGGATGATGTATTGCTAAGATTAGAAGGGCGAGAGTTGTATTGAACAGTGCTGAAATTTGCTCTAAAGAGTAACTAGGAGTTTCGTGAGAAAATTCATTCCGAAGCAAATATACTCTATAAGCTACTGCTGCAAGACAGTCTTGTTGTGACCAATAAACCGAACAATGTTTCTTATTAGTATAGTCTTCATCCCAGTGCATTTTAGGAAGCACTAAGCCATGTTCTAAAAGAAACCTCAGCTTCTGCCCTTCTAGTTGATTTAGCTGAGTTGCATCTCCTGCATACCGAAGGCGACCAATCGCTTTCAAAGAAGGTTCTATAGTAAGGGTGAGATTGCGGAGGGTTGCAATACGTCGCCCAATATCTCCAAAAGGGAGGTTCTCGTAATCTTCAATAGCTACAGCTATATCGTTAGCAAGTTGTTGGTTATTTGGTAGTGCAAGAAATCGCTCAAAGACACTACAAACTGCGGGTAAGTCTGCAAGTGGAATACCCAATGATGAGTTGTAAGGGTGGGACACGGAAGCGAGGTGTGTCGTTATGTAGCTACTTATAGACATAGTTCCCTACTAAGGTATTAGATTTTAGTGGCTATCAAGTTTGTACTGGAGGACGATGGCAATAGGTGCCGAAGCCCATCAAGCTCCGTAGAGCGCAGCCTACCTATCCAATTTAATGAACTGAGCAACCAGAGCAGGCGTTGGTTTTTATCCAGTCACCCTCCCGAACAAATCTTTCAAGTCCTTCTCATACCCTTCTAGATTATAACCTCTAAGGGTTTCATGAGGGTTGTTACCCCCCCAAGCCAGGTCTATGACTACTGTATTCAAACCTTGGGTTATCCGAAAGCTGCTTTTTTAGGAAAGATCCAAACCATTACGGCATGAGTAATTTTTCATCTAAAATCTAAAATCTAAAATCTAAAATCGTATGACTTTAGGTAGGGGCGGGTTTTCCACACAGGAAGTTATACTTCTAAAATATCTTAAAGCTGATCGCCCGCCCCTACAAAAAATGTACGCCCAAACATTGCTAAAACCAGACGGCCGCCCACTCACACTGTACAGTCGCTACCCAATCCCAGAAGGTATCGCGGCCGTAAGTCCCAGCAATGAACCAGTAGAGGCAAACCCCCACTTTCGCTGGCATCCTTTGCGGGGGGAATGGGTAGCATACGCCAGCCACCGTCAGGGAAGAACTTTCATGCCGCCGCCGGAATACAACCCGCTGGCTGCTACAATTAACCCTAAATTTCCGACAGAATTGCCGCCGGGAGATTACGATGTAGCAGTGTTTGACAACCGCTTTCCCTCCATGACTTTGCAAGCAAAAAATGCACCTGCAAATATTGTCGAAACTTTGCCCGCCAAAGGCATTTGCGAAGTGGTAGTGTTTACTCAAGATCCGCTGGCTTCCCTCGGTTCTTTAGAGTTATCTCACTTAGAATTGCTGTTAGAAGTATGGGCCGATCGCACTTCAGTTATTGGCAGTAATCCAGAAATTCAATACGTCTTGCCCTTTGAAAATCGCGGCGTCGAAGTCGGAGTAACTTTGCACCATCCCCACGGTCAAATTTACGCTTATCCGTTCGTGCCACCGGTGCCGGCACGGATGTTAGAATGTCAATCGGTTTACTATCAAAAAAACAGTAGCGGTTTGCTGCAAGATTTGATTCAAAAAGAGATTTCCGACAAACAGCGAATTATTTATTTAGACGAAGAGGCGATCGCCTTTGTCCCCGCTTGTGCCCGCTACCCTTACGAAGTGTGGATTGCCCCGATCGCCCCCGCTGCTACATTTGTCGATTTGACGGAAAAACAGCGCCAATCACTCGCTAAGGCCTTAAAAACAGTCACCCTCAAATACGACGGTTTGTGGCATCGCCCGTTCCCTTATTTGATGGCTTGGTTTCAAGGGCCCACAGACGGGAAGCCCCATCCAGAAGCGCATTTGCACGCCCAATTTTATCCCCCCTATCGATCGAGCGATCGATTAAAATACCTAGCAGGAACCGAACTCGCCGCCGGAATGTTTGCCAACGACGCTTTACCCGAAGAAAAAGCTAAAGAATTGCAAGCAGTATCTATCGATTTTGGATTTTAGATTTTAGATTTTAGATTTTAGAGATTGTAGATTTTAGATTTAGCCAATGTTAACTAAAATCAGTGATTTTCTTCCTTCTTCCTTCTTCCTTCCCCCCTTCTGGGGCAGCGGGGAGTTGACTTCTTCGTTCTTCCTTCTTCGTTCTTCGTTCTTCCTTCTTCGTTCTTCCTTCTTCGTTCTTCGTTCTTCGTTCTTCCTTCTTCGTTCTTCCTTCTTCGTTCTTCCTTCTTCGTTCTTCCTTCTTCCTTCGTTCTTCCTTCTTCCTTCTTCCTTATTTCATATATGATAAACTCATTAAACCCAGAAGTTGAAAGCAAACTCGAATTCATCCGCAAAGCCTTAACCGAAACAAAAGCGATCGCCCTTCGCTTGCGAGGCACTGACTGGTTTGCCTGGGCCACAGCCGGCGGTTCCCATACAGTATTGCTAACCGCAGAAACCGGAGTTGCAGAAATATTAATTACCGCCGAAAACGCTTGGGTTCTCACCGATGAAATCGAAGCTCAACGTTTGCAAGACGAGGAATTGCCAGCCAACTTTCAAATGCACATCTATCCTTGGGCAGATGTTGCACAGCGCGAAGCTTTCGTCAAAAAAATTACTGGTGGCGGTAACGTCATGAGCGATCGACCAAATTCCCAAGAAATGCCAATAATCGCATCTTTACAATCCCGCAAACAGACAATGATGTCAAGCGAATTAGAGCGATATCGGCGAGTCGGGCGTTTAGCCAGCGAAGCGATGACAGAGGTACTTTCCGCCGCCAAACCCACATGGACAGAATATCAGCTAGCGGGAGCCGGTGCAGAGGCATTGTGGGCCAGAGGTTTGCATCCAGCCCTGACATTAGTTGCGGGAGAAAGGCGTTTGCCGCTGTACCGCCACGCCACAGCAACCGCCGAACAAATTGGACGACAAGCAATGTTAGTATTTTGCGCCAGGGGAGGGGGTTTGTATGCAAATTTAACAAGATTTGTCTGTTTCGATTTTCTTGGGGAAAAGCATTCAGAGTTGCACCGACAAGTCAGAGAAATTGAAGCAGCGGCGCTAAATTTTTGCCGACCGGGAGTAACGCTGAATGCGGTTTATGATACCCTTAAAACTACTTACGAAGAGCACGGATATCCTCAAGCAATTGCGGAACACCATCAAGGCGGAACTACCGGATATTTGGCGCGGGAAATTGTGGCGAACCCGGCTACGTCAGATATTTTGGCAGAAAATATGGCTGTGGCTTGGAATCCGAGTTTGTCGGGAGCAAAAATTGAGGATACGTTTTTAATTCACAGCGATGGAACGTTGGAAAATTTGACTTTTGATCCGAATTGGCCGAGTGTAGAAGTAGCGGGAAGGTTGCGGCCAGTACCGCTGGAAATATGGAACGATCGACCTTAGTCAATCTCAAGCAGTACCGAGCGATCGCAACGCGCTACGACAAACGCCCTGCAAACTTTTTAGCTGCAATTTATCTGGTAGCTTCTGTCATTTGGCTTAATTTAGGACACGCCTTAGAGGAAAAAAAGGACACTACCCTACAAAAAGGCATTAAATTGAGTTCGCATCGCCTTACTTAATGTTTTGTTACATACTGATGATTTTTTCCGCCGACTTACTTAACCCTCTTTGGTCACTCTGAAAAAATAAAAATAAGAGCCAAATTTTCAACTGTAGATATATTAAGGATTTGAGCATTTATTTTCTAACAGAATGGCTGAAATCAAGGTTTTTGGTAAAAGTCTTATGCTATAACCATCCCAGATTATTTTCTGCCGAAAGCGACAAAAGAGGGTTAAGGAAAAACGCTGCTACATAAGGGTTTTCAGAACTTGTAGTCATGTAAAAGATTTTTCAAAACCTGCAAAGTCTCATATCGCTTCCGGTTGCATCAAAATAATAAAATCGAGTTAACAGTTAATACTCAACCATTGAGTTTTTCCACCCCTCCTTCAACAGTCAACAGTCAACAGTCAACAGTCAACAGTCAACAATCATGTATGAGTGCAACCGGAATTGATATCACTCCGTATTGGTTTGGATCGGGACGATAGCAGCAGGCGGCGGAAGTTCCGCTCACTCTACCCCACAGCCCTGTCTTTTAGTCTGCAGTTTCTAATTCCTCTAATTCTTGCGTAGACTGCCATCCAGCTTGCCAGAGCGATCGGTCTTTTAGCTGTGCGGCGTTCAGCCAAAAACGCACATTTGGATCGCAAGCCGCCACCATTTCTGCAAATACCCATTTACCTTCGTTTTTTCGGTTGACCACTTGAAAGTGTCGCCACCCCCAAGTTTTTTGGTGTGAAGTCCATCGGGAACCAACTAAATAAGGAAATTTTTGTTTTTTGCTCACAGTATTTTTTTGGAAAAATATATTAGAAAGCAAGTGAATTGTAATAACTCGTTCTGTTTGATGATATTAATTCCCTATCAAAGCTCGTCAAATCCTCTCCCCCTCTCCCCTTCTCTCCCTCCCCTCTCGAACATAACAGATAATATAGAGGCGCTGCAGCTTACATGAAAGTTCACCTAAACTCTATCTACAAGTAGATGCGTTTATTGTAACTTGCAGCAGTTTCGCATCGGGGTTCAAAAGTAAGGGCAGTTCAATGACTGCCCTGTAATTAGTTATACCTATTGAATAGGATAATTTTTCAGGCGATCCACAAATAGCAAATTTATCCAGTACGGGCTAAATCGTGAATCTCAAATCTAAAAGCAAATAACCCAGGTTATAGTTGTGCAGAATAATCCCTTCTGTGAAACTTACTCAAATCTACTTTTAGAGCAGGTTTGACGTTCACTTCCTGCTTCAACCAAGGCGGTCGGCCGCTTCTTGTCCACAGGCGTGTTTTCGAGCCCAACTTTCCCTACAAACATTTTTTCAATCTTAATCGTGTTTCATTGATCCTGTACAGCTCAATAAAAACGAACTTTTAGGTAAGATTGACTAATTTCTTTGATTCTGTCGCTACCTCTTGATTACTTCCCTGTTAAGGCTTTTGGCCGGATAAGTCCAGAGGAAGTTGGGGAAGCCGGAGGCGAACCGCATTTGTTTGCAGCCACAGAGTGATAGCGTGCTTCCGTTGCGGAGTCACGTACTCTCCGGGTCGGATCACGCCAGCACAGACGCCGATGTTTTTCATAAGGGTTTCTCGCTCCGATGAACTTGCACCCTGTAGCAACCTGACTTGGGCTTTGATAAAATCCACGTTCATAGCTGAAAGTAAAAGTAAGTAAAGAACTCAGTTAAATAGCGATGCTTTGCTTCCGATTGTAACTCTAAAACCACTTGGTATGAATCAAATTGATTCAACATCCCCAGGATGGGGATCGGGGCGTCTAGAGCTAGCCAACTTTATTTACTTTATCTGTTTTTGCTAGCAAAAGTGTCACTATGCTAGCAGTTTTGGCAGAATTATTTATAGTTAAGAACTGTTACAAAGTTTGCTCGATTTCCACCATACGGCAGAGTTTAGTGCTAACGCTACTTTCCTGAACTCAAAAAGTTCAGCATTGTCTCCAACTCCTTGCCTTCCTAGGTTTTACACCCCCCGATTGGGAAGCGATCGCTCCGGGAACATTCCTATTCGATCGCCCCTCTTAACACCCGGACACTGCCACATCACCCTATTGATTTAGCTCGTCCTGTAGACTTGGCTGTGGACTATAACTTTAGACATACGTGTTGTTACCGGGGCTACAATAAGCGAGCAAGTTTTTATTCTTGTTTCTCAAGGAAATATTTTTTGGATTTTCTTGCAAAGCCCTTATTTGTGTTAATTAAGGCAGCTTTGTGATCTCCGGGCCAACGAAGACTCGCAGCTTGCGAATCCAGATATTTTGTGCTGTGTGGCGGTGAATATGTTTCCTGAATTCATTGGGGGCGATCGCTCGTCGGCGAGAATTGCCAGTAACGGCTCATTTTGTATAATTCATAACAAATATGTCACTGCTAAGAATTTAAACACAGCACAAGTTTAAACAGTCTTCCATCAGTCGATCACTCCTAATAGCCCACAAAGAGCGATAAAAGAAATTAACTCTGCATACCCGATCTTTTAAGGCGCTTTTGCCTTAGCCGTTTGCCGTAGATAGCAATTCGATATAGCCCTATTTGCTGGTCAATAAACTTAAACTTAATTATAAATTAAGGTAATAAGCCTACGTAATAAAATACAAAGATTAACGGTTTTAAATTTCCCTGAAACTTAACTCCTTGAGGACTTGTTTATCATTAAAATATATATATTTCCAGCCATCTTTATTCTTTAAAAAACTCGTTTTTGACGGTAGAGGCGTCGGTTTAGGGAAATCTGGACGTTAACTTAAAATATTAATTAACCAGCGTTGCACAATTTGAGGATTAGACCTCTTGCAAAAATCCTTTTCATCAATTGATGGGACGGGCTCTCCGGCCCAT
>NZ_JAUBTK010000082.1:0-34369 GCF_036702455.1 Microcoleus sp. D2_18a_D3 | reverse complement strand
TGGTTTACCGCTTTGGGTATTTCCACGATGGCGTTTAACTTGAACGGTTTCAACTTCAACCAATCGATTATCGACTCTCAAGGTCGTGTCATCAATACTTGGGCTGATGTTATCAACCGCGCTAACTTGGGTATGGAAGTAATGCACGAGCGCAATGCTCACAACTTCCCTCTCGACTTGGCTGCTGGTGAAACTACTCCCGTAGCTTTGGTTGCTCCTTCTATCAATGGCTAAGTTTTAGCTATCGATTGACAAAAAGCGCTCCTAGAAATAGGGGCGCTTTTTGTTTGGAAAAAAAGATTTGTTTCGACTTTATTCACATATCTAGTTCGGTAAAATAAGCGTTATAACGGGCATTTTGCACCATTGTTAATAAGCCTTTCACAGGCGGGATATCTGCCTAACCCTACTCCCCACCCAAAAATTTACTCTTTGTGCAACAGGCCGGAAAGCCTGTTAAATGAGAAGGGTGCAAGATGTGAGTTATAACTTTTATAGTGAGGAATTCAGTCCGAGGGAGTTTTATGAGGACTGAATTCCTCACTATAAACCAATTTTATTCTGGTTGTTCGATCGGACATAATATGATTAACGATTAACGACTAATAACTAATAAATAATAACTAATAACTAATCAGTGATGACGATCGAGTTTGATGATTCCGATGCAGCCGGAAACAAGATTAGCAGTAAGGGCGCAATGCACAAATGGCTTTCGGTGGTGGGGATTGGCGAAGATGGATTATCGGGATTGAGTGCGATCGCCTTTACCCTCCTCTCTCGATCTCAAGTCGTTGTCGGCGGAGCCCGTCACCTCGCAATGCTACCAACCGACGACTTCCGCGAACAATTGGTTTGGGCTTCGCCGCTACAAGCAACAGTCGATGAAATCATCCGCCGCCGGGGACAGTCTGTGTGCGTACTCGCAAGTGGCGATCCGATGTGTCACGGCATCGGCGTCACGCTGTCGCGCCAAATTCCCATTTCCGAAATGACTGTGATTCCCGCAGCATCGGCTTTTAGTCTTGCTTGCGCCCGTTTGGGTTGGCCGCTGGCCCAAGTTGAGACTTTCAGTTTGACAAATCGCCCGATCGCATCGATCGCCCTTGCTTTGTCGCCGGGGGCGCGCTTGCTGGTGTTGAGCGCTGACAGACACACGCCGGGAAAGGTTGCCGAATTGTTGACGCAGCGGGGGTTTGGCAGCAGTTTGATGACGGTGTTCGAGCGGATGGGGTCGGAATCGGAACGGCGGATCGAGGGGGTCGCAGCAGCCTGGAATGCAGCGGATTTGGCGGATTTGAACACGATCGCGATCGCAGTTGCAGCCGATCGCGAAACTCTGCTTTTTCCCCGAACTGCGGGTTTGCCGGATGCTGCTTATCGCCACGACGGACAACTTACCAAACGGGAGGTTCGAGCCGTTACTCTGTCAACGTTAGCACCGATTCCGGGTGAGTTGCTGTGGGATGTGGGGGCGGGTTGTGGCTCGATCGCGATCGAATGGATGCGGAGTCATCCTCGGTGCAGGGCGATCGCGATCGAACGCGATCCGACTCGATTGCAATACATCGCTGAAAATGCCTCGACTTTCGGCGTTCCCGAACTCGAAATCGTTGCGGGAGAAGCGCCGGAAGCCCTGACAAATTTGCCTCAACCGAATGCTATTTTCATCGGCGGCGGTGTCACCGCAGAAGCTGTGCTGGAAACTTGCTGGAATGCTTTAGGTGAAGGCGGCCGATTAGTTGTTAATGCGGTGACAGTTGAGAGCGAGTTTAAAGTTTTGCAATGGCACGATCGTTATGGTGGGGAACTCATTAGAATTGGGATTCAGCGAGTAGGGGCGATCGGTTCTTTTCAGGGTTGGAAACCGCTGGCACCGATTACACAGTGGGTGGTAGTTAAGAGATGAAAGGCGATCGATCTCTTTGCTGGAAGCTATGATAAAAAATATCCTCTAAAATTATATAGCAATCCTAAATCAGTTGTAAAAATATGTAGGGGTAGTGCTACCCCTACTCCCCGTGCCTACCCCTCACGGATCGGGGCAACCACGGGGGGTTTGCCCCTACAACAATTACACAATTCATTTAGAATCGCTATAGTGAGAATGCCAGATGAATCATCCGTAGATCCTTATCTATATCGACTATTTGAAGACTATTCCAACACTGAAGTTATCCCACTCAGCAATATCTTGCTGAGTGGGATAAAGGAACCTATGGGAGTGTGGCGCAAAGTGTCTTAGATCATGCACAACGAAAAGGATTCGAGCCACTCAAATATCTGCGTAAAGCACACAACTTCAACACCAGAGGTGCTGTGAGAGTTCCTCGCACGGGATATCGGCAGGATGGAGCCGCTGTTTATAGAAAGGGCAATGAGTTTTTAATTGTGCGATCTGACCAGTATGGTGTTGAGAAAATAGTAACGTATGGCATTAATGAGGAATAGAAATATGGCACAAGTTAAAAACAAGTTAGTGATTCAGCAGGATATTATTGTGCAGCTTTTGGCACAGTTGAATGTTGAGTATCAAAAGACTAAATCAGAGCGCAAAGAGATAGCCCATAGCTATCTTGGTTCCGAAGAAGATTTATCGTTTTTGGAGGAGCTGGAGTTAGTGACGGTTAGCATTCGCGGTTATGCTAGTCAGATTGAGGCTAGCGCGGGAGTTGAGAACCCGGAGGAAGCGATCGCAAATTTACATCAGCTTAGGGTGTTCGATCGTTCTGCGATTGCTGAGTTTTATGCTGAAACGCGATCGGGCTATCTTCAAATGCGGTCTTATATCCGAATGCTAGACTATTTGCGGTTGCTGGTTTTGGAATATTTGCAGATGGAATAGATATCCACATAAGTTAGTTTACCAGACACCGTAGCCACCTCGACGCTCGGCAATTTCTTGCTCTAACTCAACTTCATTGAGGAGTTTCATACCGTTGGCGATCGCCCGTTGGCGAAGTTTCCACAGGGGTTGACCGAGTTGTGTTTTGGGGGTAAATTCAAGTGAAGATTTGAGCGCTAGAGCTTGGGTAAACTGAAGGACTTTTGCGCGATCGGCGGGGGCAAGTTCGCGCCAGTATTGTAGGAGGATTTCTTCGGGAGGCATGGAAACTTTTTGGGCGTAACTCTATAATTTATTTTACTCTTTTACAATCGATCGGGTCAATGCCATTGGCGATAATAGTCTAGTTTATGCCCATAATCTTTGAACAGCATAAGCATCAAACATTTCCTCGTGGCTGACTAAATAGGCATCTTCTGTCCACTACGCTAAGATGAAGGCAGGTTTACATTGTCTTATGAGGTCGTTATGACCAGTTCGCTATCATCTACAAGCCTTTCTCGCTATGTCACCCGCAATCCTGAAGTTTTGCAGGGGGAACCGATTATTGCAGACACTCAAGTTACGGTACGGGATATTGTGGTGTTTTGGAAATCAGGAATAAAGCCTGAAGAAATCCCACAGAAGTTACTTCAACTCGTGACGGCAGCTCAAGTGTTTGATGCGATTAGCTTTTATCTGGATAATCAGCCAGAAATTGACGATCGGATTGCTTGGTATGAGGCGCGTCCGATGTTGAATGTTTCACCTCTTTTGAGATGTAACCCGTTGTTGAATGAAGTCACGGAATATGTTCAGACCTATCGCCAAGATCGAAATGCTGATATCGATTTTCCTGAGTCTGAGACCCTATGAATCAATATATTCTCGATACCGACCATCTCACACTCTTGCAACACTCTAATCCACTCATATTGCAACGTTTTGAAACTCTCCATATTAGCGATGTTGCTATTACTGTCATCAATGTTGAGGAATTGATTCAGGGCTGGTTCAATGCAATTCGTCAAGCTTCGCAACCCGGACAGAAGCAACGCTTAACTTGGGCTTATGTGGGTTTGAGCTCGGCTGTTAAATTTCTCAACGATTTTCTCGTTCTGGATTTTACCGAGTCAGCTTGCGAGCAATATTTGGCGCTGCGCCGTCAGGGAATACGAATTGGGACACAAGATTTGCGGATTGCGTCCATTGCTTTGGTTAATAACTCAATTTTAGTGACGCGAAATCGACAAGATTTTGCACAAGTCCCAGGACTGGTTTTGGAGGATTGGACATAACAATTGCCAAGCCAAGCTTATGTGGCATTTCCAACTTCTGCGAGATGCCAAAATGTGATGCCACCTTCATTATGACTGAGCAAAATCCCCAAATCTTCGAGGCTTTCTAAACAGTCGAGAATGACTTTTTGTTTGCGATTGGCGCCTTTGAAATGGGCGGTAACTTGGGCGGCTGTCCATTCGCCGCTTTGGGTGCGGAATAAGTCGCGGATGGCGGAAAGTTGCTCTTTGAGGGTTTTGGGGAAAGGTTGTTGTTCCGTGGGAGTAATGGCGGTTTCGGTTTCGGTGGTGATGCCTGCAAGGGATGGTTGCACGTAGGTTTCGCCTGGGGCTTGGTAGTCGGGACGCAGCCAGCGAATGTGTCCGTTGCGTTCTTCCTCGGCGCGTTGGGCGTTGAGGGTGACGAGGTTTTCCAGGATTTGGTCGTCGGTGAGGGTGGGTTCCCAACCATAGGCGGCAAATACGGCGGCATCGAGTTCGTCGTGGATTTGTTTGAGGGTGGAGACTAGGGCTTTTTGGTTGAAGGCTTTGTCTTTGTCGTCGAGGGGTTCGCCTTGGCGGAGTTTTTCGACGAGGTTGTACATCGCGGTGATGGTGACTTCGGGGTGAGTGGCTTGGACTCGTTTGCGGTGGCTGTCGAGGCGTTCTCCGAGTTCGCGGATGGTTTGTTTTTGGGTGTCCGTGGGGTCTGGGAAGGGGAATGGGTCGAAGCATCGAGTTTTGTTGTAACGAGGTCTATCTTCTAATGTTCCGCCTGCTGCCAGCGACCAAGTAACATGAACTCGACTAGAAAGAACTCCTAAGAAATAAGCATCATCAAGGGCGATCGCAATCAACATATTATCAGGTATTACTTCACGGGGAAGAAAGAGGAATACTCTATGCTTCGCAGTCTCTACTGTAGCAATGTAACGCTTTAGTCCCTTTAGTGCTGGTCGAAGTTCAGTTCTGGGACGACCAAATATCCACCAGTTTTCTCGGAGGCTCTTATCACGGTTAGTATCTCGTTCAGGTTTAACTTTATCCAACACCCATTGGAATGCTTTTGGATATATTTCTTGAGCTTTATCAGCTTTTAAGCCAAATAAATCAATGACGCGCACATTGCGAGAAATTTGCATAAAGTCTCGTCCATTGATGTATGGGAAAAGAACCTCAGACTCAATCTCTCCAAAGTCAGATTGCTCGACAATAAACCCGGAACTAAATAGCATAACACCGCGACTGGATATCCTATCATTAGCCAGGAGTTGTTGAGATTGAGTTAAATCAGAACCAGCTTGAAGGTTACTAAAAATTAGCCCTACATTCTGCAACTGCACTTGAACTTGCTCTGCTGAGTCTTCCGGTGTCTCTCCCTCACACTCAGCAACTACTGTACCAAATTCGGCAATCCTTACAGGCTTTTTGAGGTCATCTAATTCACCTGCTGTAATTGCAATTCTGACTGCTGCCCCTCCATCAATCCAAGGGTGATCGGGAATAGCAAAAATTAATCGGGTTGGAATCTTTTGCGTAAAATGAAACTCCAGAACTTTCCGCTGCCTAACTTGGCGAATACTGTTTGTGGTAATAAACCCAAAGCGTTTAATTTTGCTCGTTCTAGTTAGTTCCGCTGCCTTGTGCCACCAATACATGACAAAATCAACAGTATCCGGCACATCTTTATAAACCTTCCTCAACGTTTCTGCATATCCATCCCCCAACATCTCCCGCATCCTCGCATTCCCAATAAACGGCGGATTCGACACAATATAATCCGCCTCCTGCCACTCGGCCGCCCTCGGATTCAAATACCGATAAATCGTCACTTGGTTTGTCGCATCGGGAATATCTTCCCCCGTCACCGGACTTTTCATCATCCGTCCGCCCCAGCGAGTTCTCACCTTCCCCGCCGCATCCACATCTGGTTCTATTCCGTCATAGGCCAACACCGCATCCCGGCATTCAATATTGTTGTACTCTCGCAACACAGGTTCGATCGGCGGAATATCGCCAAACCGCCGAAAATGCCACTGCAAATACCCAATCCAAATCACCAAATCTGCGATCGCCGCCGCCCTAGGATTAATCTCAATCCCCAAAAACTGACTCGGATTAACTTGAGCAATATCTAACCGCAACTGCGCCGATCCGGTGACATCTTCCAAGCGGCGCAACACCTCCGATTCCAACCCCTTCAACAAATCCAACGTCACATACAGAAAATTCCCCGATCCGCACGCCGGATCGAGAATCTTCACCTGTTGTAACTCCGTCAGAAATGCCTCTAAAACTGAGCTCGCCTTTTTCCTTTGATTTGCAGTCGGTTCCGATTCCCCCGCGTTCAGCAACTGTTTAACCTCCGCTTGTACCGCAATCCAGCGATCGCCCAAAGGCTCCATCACCACAGGCTTTACCAACCTTTCCACATACGATCGCGGGGTATAATGCGCCCCCAACTTACTTCTTTCCCTCGAATCCAGCGCCCTTTCCAACAACGTCCCAAAAATCGCCGGTTCCACATTGCACCAATCCCGCTTCGCCGCCTGCAACAAAACTTCCAACTGCGCCTTTGTCAAAGCAAACGCCTGCGACTCGGCAAACAATCCCCCATTAAACCGCAACAGTTTGCCATGAAAGCCAAAACTCGTCCCCTCATTCATCGCCTCCCACAGCGCCTCTACTTCCGGCTTAAAAGTCTTCGGATGGAGAATCCATCGCGTTTCCAGCGCCTGCGTAAACAAATGTTCTTTCAACAACCCCACATCCTCAGCAAACATGGTGAAAATACAGCGCATCAAAAACTGGGCGACTTGCTGCGGATCGACATTCGCCTCCATCCGCTTCGCCAACTCTGCCAAATCCGCCGCCACTTCCCGCGTCACCCGCGCCGCAATTTTCTCTGGGTTGCGCTGCTGCGGATTGCTAAAAATATCGACAAACAAATCGAAAACATCGGCTTTCTGCAACTCGATTAGCCCGATTTCTCGCCGCGCCCCATAGCCGCCGTAATCGCCGCTAAAACCCATCCACAATTCAAAATGATCGCCAATATCGCAAGTCAACAAAAACGGCGGTTTGCTGCTGAGACTGCGCGTATAGGCGATCGCCTGCACAAACGCTTTTTCCATCTCCCGCAAATAGGTATTTGTCCCCCGCTTGGCCGTTCCTTTTTTACCCGTTGTTCCGCCCTGTTTTGCCTCTATCAAAAAATGCTCGGCTTTGTAAAAATCAATAAACCCCGGAGTCACTTTGCCGCTGGGGTGAAAAAATTTGACATCTTTATCAAAGCAGTAGGGATCGTTGGGAATTCTGCCTTTATCAAAAGGGCGATCGACTCCCAGCGCATCGCACATTTCGGCAAAAAACAACTGGTAGTTTGCCCGTTCGTTACCGCTAGAACCTGCCCAGCGCGTGATGAATGTTTCGACACGCGTGCGATCGGCCTCATTCATGCTTCAATCCTGCTGCTTGCTTTTTCCTGATTCTATACTTCGATCGGTTTGAATTGGCGATTTATCTTGCGATTTTGGTTGGAAACTCCTGGCACCGATTACCCAGTGGGCGGCAGTTAATAGGTAAAATAATCCCCAATCTTCTATTTAGAAACACTTTGGCGAGATTTGAGTTCATAGTAGATGGCCCACCAGTATCACAACAAGCTCGTAGGCGATCTCTTCTTAAAGCTTGGAAAGTGACAGTGAGGCAAGAGGCTGAAAAATACTGGTCTTCGGAGCAGAAAACAGCTACTGGCCTAGTGATGCTTCAGATAACTTATTTCTACGATTCTGTTAAAATCGATGTAGACAACATAGTAAAGCCAATTCAAGATGCAATTATCGGGCTAGCCTATGTCGATGACGATCAAGTAACTGATGTTCTAGTCCGCAAGAGGAATTTATCAACTAACTTTAAAGTAGAAAATATGACCTCGATTCTAGCGGAAGGATTTGCCCGTGGTAATGAATTCTTGCACATTGTCGTAATTGATGCTCCTGACAAAGAGGTACTGACATGATCGCAACCCCAACTGCAAACATAGAAAGAGAGCAACTGCTGAAACTAGCAGAGGAGTATCGTGAGAAAGGTTATGAAATTTCATTTCATCCAAACTCTGAAGATTTACCGGACTTCCTTAAAAGCTATCGCCCGGATCTGATAGTGCGCCGGGGCGAAGAATCGGTGGTTATTGCAGTCAAGTCACGCGCTTCACTCAAGTCACCCTCTACTACATATCTACGTAATTTAGCCCAAGCAGTAGCAGAAAATCCCGGCTGGAGGTTTGAGTTAGTGATGACTAACTCGGAGGATGCAGTCGATATTTCCCAAGCTGAGGATTCTTTTCAAGAGCATGAAATAGAGTTGGGTTTGCAAGTCGCCAAGCAACTTGTAACACAACATCTAGAGTCAGCAATGCTATATTCTTGGTCTTTAGTTGAGGCAACTTTGAGGATTGTTGCCCATAAAGAAGAGCTAAGTTTGCAAAGATTAGAACCGCTGTATTTAGTGAAACAACTGACGGTTGAGGGCGTGATTTCTAAATCAGAATATCAGTTATTAATGAATGCGCTTTCTTTGCGGAACGCTATTGCTCATGGGTTTAAAACTACACAACTTACGCAAAATTCTGTGTGCGAACTGATTGAGGTAACAGAGAAAATATTGAAAGATAATACGGCGGTTGTCTAAAGCAAAAAGGTTGGGTTTCCTTTCGTTAACCCAACCTTTTAATAATGTAATGAAATCAAACTTCAGAGTTTAGCCTTGGTTAAGCACAGTCGGTTTTAAACTGTCTCGCGACTCGGAAACGCGATCGACAATACTGGCATTTACCACAGATTCCTTAATCGGTTTCCGCGTCTCAATTAAACTCAAAGCTTTGTTGACACTTTCAGGTAAAATCACTACCAAACTGCCGGCCGGCGCCTCATCTAAAGCTTTGTTAACAGCCGTTGTTTCGTCGAGAATCAACTCGTATTCAACTTGAGATTTCTTTGCGGTTCCTGCAGAAATCGCCTCTGCAATTCCCTGGCAAATTAACTTTGCCACAACACCGGGTTCTCGCCCGCGCCTGTCAATATCTTCCTTGACAATAATACGATCGAACATCTCGGCCGAAAGTTTGCCCAGCGTGACAAAATCTTCATCTCGGCGGTCTCCGGGCGCACCTACTACCCCGATCCGCCGTCCCGGCCAATTCAGCACGAAACTGCCCAAAGCTTTGTAGCTGTGGGGGTTGTGGGCGTAGTCTAGCAAAGCGTGATAGCTGCCCAAATTAAACAAGTTCATCCTTCCGGGAGTTTGACCGACGGATGCTTGGAAGCTTGACAAAGCAGCGCGAATATCTTCTATTTTCAATCCTTGGGCAAAAGCCGCCAAACAAGCTGCTAAAGCATTAGCAATCATAAACGGCGCCCGCCCGCCCATCGTCAGCGGCACGTTCACAGCCTGTTCAATTCGCAGCGTCCAATCGCCTTTCAAGATTGACAAATACCCATTTTCGTAAATCGCTGCCAGCCCGCCGGCAGCGGTATGTTTGGCAACCAGTTCGTTGTCCGGGTTCATCGAAAAATATGCAATTTGAGCCTTGACACGCTGCGCCATTTGTGATACTAGCGGGTCATCTGCATTTAAAACTGCATAGCCTTTGGGCATTACCGACTCGACGAGAACGCTCTTGAGTTTGGCTAGTTGTTCCACGGTGTCGATGTCGCCAATTCCCAAGTGATCTGCCGCGACGTTCAAGACGACGCCGACATCGCACTGATCGAAGCCGAGGCCCGATCGCAAAATTCCGCCTCTAGCCGTTTCCAGCACCGCTACTTCCACCGTCGGATCAGACAAAATCAATTGAGCACTCTGCGGCCCGGTATTGTCTCCGCTTTCTACCAAATAATCGCCGATGTAAGTCCCGTCGGTAGTCGTGTAGCCGGTAATCTGACCGGTCTGCTTGACAATGTGGGCAAGCAGGCGAGTGGTTGTCGTTTTGCCGTTGGTTCCCGTTACCGCTAAAATCGGCACCCGGCTGGGTTGAGGCGAGGGGAAAAGCATATCGAAGACGGCGCCGGCGACGTTGCGGGGTAAACCTTGACTCGGGGCGACGTGCATTCTGAAACCCGGTGCTGCGTTGACTTCGACGATGACGCCGTTGACATCGCGCAGGGGTTGGGAGATGTCGGGAGTTACTACGTCAATGCCGGCGATGTCCAAACCGATAATTTTGGCGACTCTGGAAAACAGCCAGACGTTTTCCGGGTGGATTTCGTCGGTGCGATCGACTGCAATGCCACCGGTACTCAAGTTTGCTGTCGCCCGCAAAAATACTCTTTCGCCGGCGGGCACTACGGAGTCCATCGCGTATCCTTGTTTTTGCAGCAAATCCAGGGACAATTTGTCGATCGTGATCCGGGTGAGCACGTTGTCGTGTCCGTCTCCTCGCTGCGGGTCGCGGTTTACTTCTTCAATAAGCTGTTCTACTGTAGACTTGCCGTTACCCACGACGTTAGCGGGGACTCGTTCTGCGACTGCTATGACTTGCCCGTTGACTACCAATACTCTGTGGTCACGGCCGACGTAATAGCGCTCGACAATGACGCTTTTTGTTTTTGATGCGGCGCTGGCTAAGTCGTAGGCTTCTTCTGCAGCTTCCCAGGAATTGATGTCGATCGTAATGCCGCGGCCGTGGTTGCCGTCTAGGGGTTTGAGGACGATCGGATAACCGCCGACATCTTCGATCGCCCCGCGCAGTTCATCCAAATAATGAATCACCGTTCCTCTGGGAACCGGTACACCGGCGCTGGCGAGGATATTTTTGGTACCTTCCTTGTCGCAGGCCAGTTCTACCCCCAAAACTCCCGTCCGGTTGCTCAGAGTTGCCTGAATCCGCTTTTGGTGAACCCCGTAGCCGAGTTGAATCATAAACCGGGCGTTCAAAGGTATCCAAGGAATGCCCCGCGCTTCTGCTTCCTTGATCAGTGTTTCCGTGCTCGGCCCGAGTGCCGCCGACGCACCAAACTCTCTCAGGTCTCTCAAATCTTGGACTAATTCTGCTGCTGGATAAGTGCCTGTCTCGGCAATACTTTGGCACATCCGCACGCCCGCCCGGGCTGCATAGCGACCTGCTTGTTCGTTTTGATACTCGATTACTACTTGGTAAATGCCTGGGGTCGCAGTCTCGCGGGTGCGACCGAACCCGACCGGCATTCCTGCCATTTCCTGAAGTTCTAGGGCGACGTGTTCGATTACGTGTCCCATCATTGTGCCTTCTCTGACCCGTTGCAGGAATCCTCCCTGATGGCCTGGAGAACAGTGATGGTCGTTCAAACTCGGAAGTGCGGCGATCAACCCTTCATAGAATCCAGGAATTTCCGCTGTGGTTTTATCTGCCCACTCCTCTAAATCCAGACGCATCAGGACGAGTTTCTGGCGTCGGATGCTCCAGTAGTTGGGGCCGCGTAAGGTCTGGATTTTAAGTATTTTCATGGCAGTTTGAGGGGTATGGGGCGCGAAATCTTATAGATAATTGGAGCATTTATTCAATTTCGATCTAGATTGCTCGATAGACTGTTCGCTGCGAACAGTTTGGGAGTGAATTTCCAGTTATGGGCTACCCAATTGAAAATTTATGCCCCCTGCGATCGGCTAAAAACAAGTACAGGTACATGGCTAGCAAAAACTCAAAGCCCGAAGCTAGAATTTTCTGTGGTTCGGCCTGCTGGGGTCAGACCGTGGCTGCTTCGGAATCTATTCTATTGTTGTATCCATGATTCGGCCGGAATGCCGCCTAATTTCTGCCGAATCAATGACAAGAGATGTTCTACCTTAGTTGGCTGTGCGGCATTCGGGGGGCCAGCCAGACTCGGAACACGCTCCCGATGGCATTGGTTTGCCTAGGGGCATATTGTAGCAATCTCCGTGACACAGGACGTGCAAGCGCATATTGAACAGACTTAAGGGTTCTGTCGCTCCTACCATAGACTCATTGGTATAAAAATTTTCCCTAGAATCAACAATAGTCACAGTGCCTTTACCGAGAATTTTCATAGTATCGTCTCCCTCAAACAAGGCGCAGGTGTCTTCGTCAATACCAATAGCGAGGCGGTCGGGATGGCAAGCCACAGCCGACAGCAAGCGAGCCATGCGGTTGCGGTTGTGAAAATGCTGATCTACGATGATCTCAGGAATAATGTTAAGTCCGTTTGCCATGTCTACTAAAGAGCGGTTCGGTGACGCGCCACTTCCACCGCCTGCAATCATGTGATATCCCATCACCGCAGCACCTGCGCTGGTTCCAGCGAGCGTAATCTTGCCTTCGAGAGTTTCTTTGCGAATTTTCTCCATCAGCGGGGTGTCCGCCAGCAGCCCACAGAGCCGCAGTTGGTCGCCGCCTGTGATGAATACGCCCGTACAGTCTTCTAAGTAATCTTTCCAGACGGGGTTTTCGGCTTGTTCGCGTTCGCGGATGTCCACTACTTTGACTGCGCTAACGCCCATTTCGTCAAATATTGTGCGGTAGCGGTTGCTAATTCCTTCGGGATCTCGCGAAGCGCAGGGAACGATCGCCAGCCGAGCGTTTGCACCCCCAGCACGGCAAAAAAAGGTGTTCAGAATCTCTCGCCCGTGAACTTTGTCTTCGGCTCCCCCGATGACCATAATCGAGGTTTTTGTGCGCTGGGGAATATTGTGTTCAAGGGCTTGAGATGTCAACTGCTGCATGGTGTGTCTTCCTCTGTTGGATGTGAAATTCAATTTTGCCGTGGCTGTGCGTAGAATAGGGCTTTTTAAGAATAAATATTTGTTGGTGCGAGCGAGGTGCGATCGCCGATCGCGCGAGCCCGCAGTTGTTTGGCGGTGAGTTTACTTGCAGTCGCTGTCATGAAAAACTGATTATTGTTGTACAAAACGGGCCCGCCGACAAAGGAAGAGAATTTAACTTGCCAAAATTCTCAGAAATTATAAGAAATTATAAAGAATAAAGCAATTACTGAAAACTGAACTCCCTCTAAAGGTCAAACTAGAGGTGATGTATCAATGAAATTCCAATAATTGTGCGATTTGACGTTGTTACCCTATTTCCAGAATTTTTCCGGGCTCCCCTAGAGTCGGGACTGATGGGCAAAGCCTTAGCTAAAAAGATTGCTGAGGTGAATTTTGTCAATCCCCGCGATTTTACCACAGACAAACACCAGCGAGTCGATGATGAGCCTTACGGGGGCGGAGTGGGGATGCTGATGAAGCCGGAACCGATTTTTGCTGCGGTGGAGTCGCTGCCGGTTTTGCCGCGACGCGAGGTGATTTTGCTGACTCCCCAGGGGGAACCGATGCAGCAGGGGATGTTTCGGGAGTTGGCGGCCGATCGCGATCAGTTGGTGTTGATTTGCGGTCATTATGAGGGTGTGGACGATCGAGTCCTGCATTTGGTAACTCGCGAGGTGTCTTTGGGGGATTTTGTGCTCACGGGGGGCGAAATTCCGGCTTTGGCTTTGATTAATGGGGTTTTGCGATTGCTGCGGGGAACTGTGGCCAAGGAAGATTCCCTAAAGTTTGAGAGTTTTGAAGACGGACTTTTGGATTATCCGCAGTACACTAGACCGGCGGATTTTCGAGGATTGAAGGTGCCCGATGTGTTGCTGTCGGGTAATCACGCAGAAATTGCTCGCTGGCGCAGGGAACAGCAAATTGAAAGAACTCGATCGCGCCGGCTGGATTTGTACGATCGGTGGTTGCAGGAGAGGGAAGAATAGGACAAAGGGCGATCGCACCGGTAGTTAGAAACCGGGTTTTTTGCAGTAATACTTCGTTGCAGTCCACAGATTTGGTAAAAAACCCGGTTTCTTTGGTCTTGATGCGTAAATCCCGTATATTTAAGAGCCTAATAAATTTTGGATTCGCGTTTGTAAGTCTTTGAGTTCAGGAGAGCGATCGAGAAGTCCCCGATAATTTTCTAGCGTTTCCACCATTAACCCTTCTCTCCCCCCTCCAGCAGGTTTAGGATTGCCATAACGACTGAGGAAATCAGCAAAAAAATATTTAACACTCGGATCGGCATTAAAAAATAAATTCACTTATCTCCCTAAAAATATGAAATAATTGTCTTCTACTATACTTACCAAACCTTCCTTTTACATGAACATCCGCATCGGCAATGGCTACGACATTCACTGCTTAGTTCCCGATCGCCCTCTCATCCTCGGCGGTGTCAATATTCCTCACGAATTAGGATTACTCGGCCACAGCGACGCCGACGTACTTACCCACGCTATCATGGATGCCATGCTCGGAGCTCTGAGCTTAGGAGATATCGGTCTTTATTTCCCGCCAACTGACCCGAAATGGAAGGGTGCGGATAGTCTCGTACTGTTGGCACAAGTCAATCAGTTAATATTAGATAAAGGCTGGGAAATCGGCAATATTGATTCGGTGGTGGTGGCCGAACGTCCAAAGCTGAAACCGCATATTGAGCAAATGCGCGATCGGCTTTCTACTGTCCTACAATTAAAACCTGACCAAATTGGCATCAAAGCTACTACAAACGAAAAGTTAGGGCCGGTGGGGAGAGAAGAAGGAATCGCGGCTTACGCTGTAGTTTTGTTAGTGCTAAAATAAAACTTTAATCTACGTTTTAGGAAGGCCAAAACCATGCAAACTGAAACATTGGATTTAGAGTTACCCATAGACGCCGATATTATCGTATTGGATAAGGACGATCGGGTAGTCGTGCTAATCGAAGTCAAAATTATTGAAGCTCAAGAACCAGCAGCAAAGCAGAGGATTGCTGATTACATGATATCTTGGATGAAAGCTGCGTTAGCGAAAATGTCCGAGCAACGCACCATCATTCCCTATGCGATGTTTGTTGACACCGAACAGATTCTAATTTTCAAATGGGACGGAGTAAATTTATCTGAACCTGTTTGCTCTCTAAACACTGCTGAGATCCTTCGCCATTATGAGCCTGAATTTGGCAACAAACGGATATTTAAGCGATACCTAACTAGACTGGTTGAAGCATGGCTGCGCGACTTAGCTTATAATTGGAAGTCGGAGATTCCAACCGCGTCAGAACAGATAGCAAAAATCGGCTTGCTGCCACTGCTAGCAGGTGGGACGACAAAATCTGGGGTAGAAATTGGTGGCAATTTTATATATCGAGACTAACTTTCTGATGAGCATTGCTACGGGACGCGACCCTGACGCTAACAACTTGTTGGTGAGTGTACCTACATCAGTCAGCATAGCCATACCAAGTATTTGCTGCATGGAATCACTTTCGGCTTTAGAAGACGAAATCAAGCGACGCAACCGTTTTTTAGGTGAAATGGAAAAACAAATTAGTCAGCTAAAGCGAGATAAAACTTCCCCCTCTGCCCAGTCTCTTGTCTTCCACTTAGAGCAATCACTCAATGAAAACGAGGCTCTGATAAATGATATTAATGCACGTCTTTTTGCAGCTCTTGATTTGTTAGCCACCAAGATAGAAATGATTTCCTTAACAGCAGGCATACTTCAAGCAAGTTTGAATTCAATTTTTATTGAAGAAGACCCTACAGACAATTTGATTCTGCACTGCATCTTGAATCACGCACACTTACATCCTAATGAAGTCAAGGTATTTTTGAGTAATAATACAAAAGAATTTGGTCTGCCCAAAGTTCGAGGTGCTTTGCGGGAAGTAGGGATAACCAAGTATTTTTCGCGCACTGAAGACTTTCTCGGTTGGTTACAATCTCAGTCATAGTTGCACGCAGATGGTAAACTAAAAAATTATGAAAATTTCTATGATGCTACATTCAAGACTGCGCTGGCTGGCGATTTTACTGGCTGCAATTGCCACTATAACTCTGTCTGCGTGCACTCCAGCCCGATCGAACTTAGTAAACAGACTCATCGTTCCCACCCCCAGCGGTCCGGGTACCTTTAACTACCCGCTAAATCAATCTGCATACAGCGTTTTTGGCTATATGTACGAGGGATTGATCAACGAAAATGGCTTGACATCGGAGTTAGAACCCGGTTTAGCCGAGTCGTGGGAAGTGTCTAAAGATGGCAAAAAGATTGTGTTCACCCTGCGAGAGGGGTTGAAATGGTCGGACGGCGAACCCCTGACTACTGATGACATTATCTTCAGCTATGAAAAGATTTATTTCAATGACAAAATTCCTAGCGGTTTGAAAGATATTCTGAGGGTTGGCATCAGCGGCCAATTTCCAAAAGTCAAAAAACTCGACAGTCGCCGCGTAGAATTTTCCGTTGCAGAACCCTTTGCTCCTTTTATTAGATATGCTGGGGGAATCCCAATTTTACCAGCTCATATTTTACAGGAAGCTGTAGAAAATACAGATGCAGACGGCAACCCTAAATTCCTGACTACTTGGGCGACTGATACTGACCCTAAAAAAATTGTAGGCAACGGTCAATACCGAATGCTAAGCTACACTCCTAATCAGCGCGTGGTTTTGGAACGAAATCCGTATTTTTGGCGCAAAGATGCTGAGGGAAATGTCCAGCCTTACATCCAGCAAATTGTTTGGCAAATTATCGAAAATACTGATAATCAACTGCTGAATTTTCGATCGGGGGATTTGGATACTCTGAATGTGGAGCCGGAAGTGTTTCCCCTGCTGAAACGGGAGGAAAAACGCGGCAAATATACGGTCTTTAACGGCGGGCCGGATACTGGCAGCGTGTTTATGTGTTTCAATCTGAATAAGGGGCGCAATGCTCAAGATCAGCCGTTTGTAGACCCAATTAAGTCTCGGTGGTTCGCGACTAAGGAATTTCGGCAGGCGATCGCCTACGGCATCAACCGATCCGCCATGACTAACAATATCTATCGCGGACTGGGCGCGCCCCTACATTCCCCAATTCCGGCGCAAAGCCCGTTCTACCTGTCCCCAGAACAGGGATTGAAAACTTACAGTTACGATCGGCAAAAAGCCAAAGAGTTACTGTTAAGTGCTGGTTTCAAGTATAATAGTAACGACGAATTGTTGGATGCTGAAGGCAACAAGGTGCGATTTACGTTGTTGATGGCAGCAGGTAAAAAAGTTCGGGAACAAATGGCAACGCAAATTAAGCAAGACTTGGGCAAACTGGGGATGCAAATTGATACGCAGTTCCTGAGTTTTAACACTTATGTGGAAAAGCTGCGCCTGACGCGGAATTGGGATACTTACCTCGGCGGTTTTACGGGAGGTACTGAACCGCACAGCGGCTACAATATTTGGTCTGTTAACGGCACGCTGCACAGTTTCAACCAGGGCCCGCAAGCCGGAGAACCGCCGATTAAGGGTTGGAAAGTTGACGACTGGGAGCAGAAAATCGATGACCTTTACGTGAAAGCTTCCCAGGAGCTTGATGAGGCTAAGCGCAAGGAAATTTATGGGGAGACGCAGCGGATTATAGCTGAACAAGTGCCTTTTGTTTATATGGTAAATCCGCTGACTTTTGAGGCGGTGCGCGATCGCGTTTCGGGAATTCGCTACAGTGCCCTCGGCGGTGCTTTCTGGAATTTGTACGAGTTGAAAATAACAGAATAGTCAGCAGTCAGCAGTCATTAGTCATTAGTCAGCAGTCATTAGTCAGCAGTCATTAGTCATTAGTTAGCAGTCATTAGTTATTAGTTTATGGAACCTAAAATTTTACAGAAGTTACTCGAATCTGTCGCTGCCGGCGATGTTAGTCCGATCGCAGCTTTGGATAAATTAAAGCATTTTGACTTTGAACAAGTCGGCGATTTTGCCAAAATTGACCACCACCGCACTTTAAGAACGGGTTTTCCTGAAGTAATTTGGGGCCCAGGGAAAACGCCCGACCAAATTGTTGAGATTATCGAGGCGATGCGCGGGCGAAATTCGGCGGTGATGGCGACACGAATCGAACCGGAAGTTTTCGAGCAATTGCAACAAAAAATACCCGATTTGTGCTACTACCAAAAGGCTCGAATTTGTGCAATTTCTCCTAATTCCCCAACTCCGCAGCATCCGGGTACTGTGACTATTATCAGTGCGGGAACGGCGGATTTGCCTGTAGCGGAAGAGGCAGCAATTACTGCGGAACTTTGCGGTTTTCAGGTGCGACGTTTGTGGGATGTCGGAGTTGCCGGCATTCACCGCTTGCTGAGCAACCGGCACGTGATTACTGATGCTGATGTGTTGATTGCGGTTGCGGGTATGGAAGGTGCTTTGGCGAGTGTGGTTGCGGGTTTGGCAGATTGTCCGGTGATTGCTGTGCCGACGAGTGTGGGTTACGGCGCGAGTTTTGGCGGGATTGCTCCTCTTTTAACTATGCTCAATTCTTGTGCGGCTGGTGTGGGTGTGGTGAATATTGATAATGGATTTGGCGCGGCGATTTTGGCTTGTCAAATTCTCAGAAGTGCTGGCAGAGTGGGGAGAATCGGAGAGGGGGAGAATGGGAGAGAGGGGGAATAGTTACAAACCCCCTCTATCAGATAAGACTAAGGCCAACTGTCACAGGACGATCGATTTTTAGGGTGCATCTTGCACCATTCTCAAGAACAGGCAAGATGCCTGTTCCACAAAGAGTGAGTTTTCTTGTGGGGAGTAGGGGTTGGGCAGGAGAACCCGCGCAAGATGCCTGTTCCACAAAGAGTGAGTTTTCTTGTGGGGTGGGCATCCTGCCCGCCCGTAAAAAACCTAATTGAAAATGGTGCAACATCTCAGGTGCGTCAGACTCCGTTATTGAAATATTCTTGAAGATTTCGGGTAGTAGAGCACCTTACTATATATGCCACTGGCGTCCAGGACTGCCAGACTCGGAGGTTGAAACCCCGTCTAAACTTGCCTCTCGTCCCAGCAGAGGGCGACTAAAAAATACAGGGGGTATGATTAAAGCCGGGTTTGATATTACTTGCTGCCCAGCCAAATCGGATAAGCAGAAGAATCCTCAGCTTTTAACTTTTGCCCCTGATAACTCTTGCTGACCCAAGTAGCTACTGTTTGCAAGGTTTCCGTCAATAAACTTTCGGAACCGAACGCTTCAAATCCTACAGTCCACCACGCACTGCCGTTAATGTTCAATTGAGTAATTTCGACGGTGCAGCCTTGAGGAATTGGCGCTTCTACTGGCACTGACATCACCGCACCGGACTCCGAAACGTGGTAAAGGCGCAGGGATCTTTTTTTCTTAACTCCTACCCACTTTCCTGTCGCTATAATATCCGCCGACACCGGCGCCATCGTGTCCGCACAAACCCACTTCAGCCACTTTTCGGCTTTGCCTTCCCAGCGGTTGCCGAACTGCATCATCCCCAACTCTCCCTGACGCCACTTTACCTCCAAGGTTTTCCCGCGTAGCTTCACTCCCAAGTAGTCGCAGCTTGGTACTAGCAAATATATGTCTTCCCGCTCTTCAGGAGGCGAAAGATACCCGCCGAGACTCTCGCTTCCAAACCATTGATTGATAGATTTTGGCAGTGCACCGCTATAAAACCACCGCATTTCCAGACTGGCCCGCATAAATTTTTCCTCCGTTCCACAATTTTCGTCAAACCCAGACTGGATTTGCCATACACCATCGACTTTTGTGCCTCTCCACTCTATCCTCCCCCCTCCGGGGCCCAGAGTCTACCCACAGTCATACCCTTTTAGATTTTAGATTTTAGATTTTAGATTGGGGAAAGACTTACTATATAAGGGTTGAGAGCTTGCCTACAGTTGCATTTTTTTTATAAACTGGTGTCAGATCGGGGTATTTAAAAAAAATTTCTCACAATCCTTTACATATCTTCACAAGTCTGTTACATTTAGTTACAGTACACTAAAAACCATTTAGGAAAAAAAACATGAGTAATCGAGGCTTAATGCTGGACGACCAAGGCAAAATGAACAATTTTGCGATCGAGCCACAAGTATACGTCGATGACGAACCCCGCACCGGCTTCACTCCCTACGCAGAACGCTTAAACGGTCGCCTTGCCATGATTGGCTTTGTTTCTCTCTTGGCTTTAGAAGTTTCGACCAAGCACGGGCTGATTAGCTGGCTGACTCACCTGTAATGATTTTGTTAACAATTAAACTATACGGCTATGGATCGCTGGCGTTACATAAACAGCGATTCATAGCTTAACTATTTTTAGGGCCAAGGTTTGGTGAGACAATTAAAATTAAATATTTTTGTTTTACTCTACCCGTAAAAAGAATGCTCAAACGAATTGCGGCAATACTTCTGGTGGTTCTAAGCCTCACCTTGACCGGTTGTGTGTCTAAAGTCACCGGGCTCAAAAGCTACGTTGATACTGGCGACGGCTATCAATTTCTCTATCCTAACGGCTGGCTGCCGATCGCGGTTTCTAACGGGCCTGATGTGGTGTTCCGCGATTTGATTCAGCAAACCGAGAACGTCAGCGTGGTAATCAGTCCAGTTGCGAAGGACAAAACTCTGGCGGATTTGGGAACGCCGACGGATGTTGGATACAAGCTCAGCAAAAGTGCGATCGCCCCGAGTGATTCCGGCCGCGAAGCTGAATTAGTCAATGCAGAAGCTCGTGAATCGCGATCGAAAAGCTATTACATTTTAGAATATGCCGTCAAGCTTCCAAACCAAGAACGCCACAACTTAGCGAGTGTAGCCGTCAGCCGCGGCAAACTTTTTACGCTTAACGTCTCCACTACCGAAGAACGCTGGCCCAAGGTAAAAGAAGCTTTTGAGAAAGTTGTTAAATCTTTCTCTGTTTATTAGGGAATTGGGAATTGGGAATTGGGCAGGGGGCCTGGGGCATTGTTGACAGTTGACTGTTGACTGTTCGCTGTTGACTGTTGACTGTTCGCTGGAAACCTCACCACAGTTAACTGACAACTGACAACTGTCAACTGTCAACTGTCAACTGTCAACTGTCAACTGAACTTCTTAAATGATGAAAATTCCAACTTTTGTATTAGCTTCAGCTTCTCCAGCGCGCCGCCGCCTGCTAGAAAATGCCGGCATTCAAGCTGTGATTTGCCCCAGCGAATTTGATGAAGGGCAAATACAAATGAGGGATGCCACTAATTTAGTGCAGGTTTTAGCAGAGGGAAAAGCTGAGGCTGTAGCTAAGTTTTTGCTGGCTAATTCTCACCCGCAAATCCCTAATCCCAAATCTTGTTTGGTTTTGGGATGCGATTCAATTTTGCTCATAGATGGCGAAATTCACGGCAAACCCAAGGATGCGGAAGAAGCAATCTCGCGCTGGCAGAAAATGCGCGGTAAGGTGGGCGAACTGTATACGGGTCATGCTTTAATTGATACTAGATTCGATGACTTTGGTGAGGCGAGGTCGCGATCGATCATTCGCTGTCAAGTTACAAAAGTTCATTTTGCGGAAGTTACCTCGCGCCAAATAGCGGCTTACGTCGCTACCGGAGAGCCCCTCGCCTGTGCAGGCTGTTTTGCACTGGAAGGTAAAGGCGGCTTTTTTGTGGAAAAAATCGAAGGATGTCACACAAATGTGATTGGTTTGAGCTTACCTCTGCTGCGGCAAATGCTCACCGAAATGGGATATGATGTGGCGGATTTTTGGTCTTGAAATGCAGAATTTGGAAACGAATGAAATGGTTTGTAGTCAGGACTTTAGATTTTATCTCAGGACTTTAGTCGTTACTACAAACCTACGATGATTATCCAAGGGCGATCGTCCCGTCAGACACAGATATAAACTGAAGTTGATCCGGCGAAACATCCTTCACCAAACCTAAGATATTGCCGGTGCTAGCTTCCCGAATCACCGTCGCCTTAGTATTTAAAATTCTAAAATCAGCCGTTCGAGGAATTCCCGGAGGAAAAGGCCCGCTGCTGTCATAATCTCTGGCATCACCAATTGTTAAAAACCTTTCGCTCAAAACAATATTATCTCGCGTCAATCCACCCGTCAATCCAATTACATCACCTTCAGCCGGATTGTAATCGAGAATAAAATCGGCAGGCACTTCATCTACATCAAAATTGCCACTAGGAGGCGGTTGAAGCGAACCAATTTCCCCCGAAGCTGCTCCCACTTCTGTGCGGAGAACAAACAAATCTGCGCCTTCACTTCCCCAAAGTCTATCAATTCCAGCATCACCGATTAGAGTATCATTTCCACTATCTCCTACTAAAGCATCATTGCCTTTACCGCCCCGAATAAAGTCATTGGCCGTGCCTCCATATACGTAGTCATCACCTTGATCTCCGCTGACAAAATCGCTGCCACATTCTCCATAAAGAATGTCAAAATCTTGGCCGCCGCGAATAGTATCGCTGCCACAACCCCCGATTAAAGTATCTGTGCCGCTGTTACCGTTCATCAGTTCCGCACCACCTGAACCTCTGACAAAATCGTTACCAGCTAAGGCCCGCAAACCTCCGGGAGTATTCCGCAGAATTCCATTTGCTAATTGAAATGCGTCGTCATTGGGAGTTAAGTCAAAAAAGTTGGGGTCGCTGGCTGGATTTGGCAATGGCCCGGTGAGTAATTTGGTGTTTGGGGGATCAGCAATAATAGGGTCTGAATTTTCAGCTAATGCTCTAATTTCTCCGAGATTTGTTTCTAACATCCTAATTTTCTCCTTTTTTGATTGACTTTGTTGACATTCTGATTTTAACAAAGGTTCTAATTAAGAAATCTGCGGGAATCTGGGGTTAAAACAATCAAATTACTGTCAAACTTGCGGAGTTCTTTATTCAACTAGCATAGCTTATTGACACCCATCTGCTCGTCCAAATCCGCAAATATTTTGAACTGTGCACCAATTATTCTGGGGATCGCGTACTCTATTACCCGTCAGCAGTCAGCGTGGGAAAACCCAGAGACTGCTAATTGTCATGAAACCTTGAGTTAAGTCGGGAATAATTAATATGCTAGACACTGCGATCGATTCTATTCAAGCCAGAGAAATCCTCGACTCCCGTGGCCGCCCCACCATTGAAGCTGAAGTTTACCTAGCCAACGGTGTTGTCGGACTCGCCCAAGTCCCCAGCGGCGCGTCTACAGGCTCTTTTGAAGCCCACGAACTCCGCGACGACGACAAAAGCCGTTATGGTGGCAAAGGAGTCCTAAAAGCCGTCGCTAACGTTGAACACAAAATTGCCCCCGCTTTGGCTAATCTAGATGCGATCGACCAAGCGCTGGTAGACAAAACCATGATTGAGTTGGACGGTTCCCCGAACAAATCCCACCTCGGCGCAAATGCCATTCTCGGAGTCTCCTTAGCCACAGCAAAGGCTGCCGCCGAGACTTTAGGACTCCCCCTTTACCGCTACTTGGGCGGGCCCTTGGCGAACGTTTTGCCCGTGCCTTTGATGAACGTGATCAACGGGGGTTCTCACGCTAACAATAATGTGGACATTCAAGAATTTATGATTGTCCCTGTGGGTGCGCCTTCTTTTAAAGAAGCTTTACGCTGGGGTGCAGAGGTATTTGAATCCTTGAGTAAAGTCTTAAAAGCTGAGGGTTTGCTGACTGGTGTGGGTGATGAAGGCGGTTTTGCGCCTAATCTTAAATCCAATCAAGCAGCTTTGGATTTGTTGATTGCAGCTATTGAAAAAGCTGGCTACAAACCGGGTGAACAAGTTGCTTTGGCTTTGGATGTGGCTGCTAGCGAATTTTACAAAGATGGGCAGTACACTTACGACGGTGTGGCTCATTCGCCTGCAGAATTAATCGATTATTTGGATGGTTTGGCCAGTCAATATCCGATTGTTTCCATTGAAGATGGTTTGCATGAAGACGATTGGGACAGTTGGGTAGCGCTGACGCAGAAAATGGGCAGCAAAGTTCAGTTGGTTGGTGACGATTTGTTTGTTACTAATCGCACGCGGCTGCAAAAAGGAATTGATTTGAAAGCTAGCAATTCGATTTTGATTAAGCTGAATCAAATTGGTTCTTTGACAGAGACTTTGGATACGATCGACCTGGGCAAACGGAACAGCTATCGATCGATCATCAGCCACCGTTCCGGTGAAACTGAAGATACCACCATTGCCGATTTAGCCGTAGCGACTCGCGCGGGCCAAATCAAGACTGGTTCTTTGTGTCGCAGCGAACGAGTTGCCAAATACAACCGTTTGTTACGGATTGAGGATGAATTGGGCGATCGGGCAATTTATGCTGGGTCGATCGGTTACGGGCCAAAATAACACTTGGTAATCGGGCATCGGGCATCGGGCATCGGGCATCGGGAATTGGGCATCGGGAATTGGGCATCGGGCATCGGGCATCGGGAATTGGGCATCGGCAATTTACATCCTGTAGAGGCGGGTTTTACCAGAAATAATTGCCTAAAACCAACAATCTCGTAAACCCGCCCCACCCATTACCGATTACCAATTACCTGTTTGCCCCATGCCCCATGCCCCATGCCCAATAATTAAGGATAGAAACCCAATTGTGGCAAACCCAAAGTTTCTTCCCAGCCCATCATCAAGTTCATGCACTGGATGCCTTGGCCGGCTTGTCCCTTAATTAAATTGTCGATCGCCGATAGCACAATTACCCTGTCAGTACGCGGATCGACTTCGATGCCGATATAACAAAGGTTTGTGCCGCAAGCCCATTTTGTTTGCGGGTAAACTCCAGCCGGCAACACTTTTACCCAAGGACAATTGCGGTAAAAAGCGCTGAAAATCGTGATTAAATCTTCTCGAACCAAACCCGGATCGCGCAAAGTTGCGTAAACAGTCGCCAGAATTCCGCGCACCATCGGAATTAGGTGGGGAGTAAACTGAACTTTAATATCGTGTCCCGCTAACTCGCTGCAAATTTGCTCGATTTCTGGCGTGTGGCGGTGGCGGCCAACGCCGTAAGCGCCCAGAGAACCCTCTGCTTCAGCCAACAAGAGATTAACTTCGGCTTTGCGGCCCCCTCCCGAAGCACCGGATTTGGCGTCGATAATTGCTGTTTCTGGCACGATTAGGCCTTGTTTGAGCAAAGGTGCCAGGGCTAATAAACTAGCAGTGACGTAGCAGCCTGCACAGCCTACTAACTGAGCGTCTTTAATTCGATCGCGATACAATTCTGGCAAACCGTAAACAGCCGTGGCAGCTAAAGCAGAGTCCGATCGATCCCCGCCGTACCAAGCTTTGTAAGTTTCCAGATTTTCAAATCTGTAGTCAGCCGACAAATCCAAGACTTTGCAGCCTTTTTCTATCAGCGTCGGTGCCATTTTGCAAGCTAAACCGTTCGGCAGCGACAGAAACACAACTTCGCATTTTGCCGCTATTTTGTCTAGGTCGATCGCCTCGACTGTCAAATCAATGCAGTTAGTCAGGTGCGGATAAAGGCTGGAATAAGGTTTTCCCGCACTGCTATCCCCGCCCAAATAAACTACTTCAGCCGCCGGGTGATCCGCCAGCAGTCGCACAAGTTGCACGCCGCCGTACCCTGAAGCGCCGATAATTCCTACAGGCACACGTCCAACATCTCCCATTTTCCTTTATCCCCTCAGCCGTTGAAGTCAAAAACGCTTGAACTTTTGCTGCATTGTAGTACCAAACGCCAACTTTGGTGGCAAAGAATTGTGTTGTTTTTTTTTTGAGGTGCATTTTTGTTAATTTTCGGCTGTTTGACACCGCCCAAAAACCGATACAAAGCCCCGACTCCTTTCCTGGATAGCCCAAAATTTTAGACCAAAGTTCCATCTTCCAGATTCAAAGCTGCAAGTAAATCTAAAATCTAAAATCTAAAATCTAAAATCGACTGACCGAGCGCCAAAACCCTAAAATTAACAAACGGATGTGCGATCGTGCTATAAAAAACTTACTTTAACCCCTCCCCAAAACGGAGATTAACATTTTTCGCTCGAAGCTCGAATCTCGAAGCTCAACATCCATCCGTTAAATCTGTTAAATCTTGTACACGGCTTTGTTGCCGAACGAACAATGGGCATAGTTGTAGAAAACGTATCAAAACAGTTTGGCAGTTTCCAAGCACTCGATCGAGTCAGCTTAGAAATCGAATCCGGTTCCCTAGTCGCATTGCTGGGCCCGTCTGGTTCCGGCAAATCCACCCTGCTGCGACTGATTGCCGGTTTAGAAATGCCCGACTCCGGCAAAATCTGGCTGACAGGGCAAGATGCCACAAATACTAGCGTCCAAGACCGCAAAATTGGGTTTGTTTTTCAGCACTACGCGCTATTCAAGCACATGACAGTGCGAAAAAACATCGCTTTCGGGATGCAAATTCAGAAAACACCGCCCGCGAAAGTCAAATCGCGGGTAGAAGAATTGTTGAATTTAGTGCAATTGGCAGGATTGGGCGATAGATACCCGTCGCAACTTTCAGGAGGCCAGCGGCAGCGGGTGGCCCTCGCCAGAGCCCTGGCAGTGGAACCGAAAGTGTTACTGCTAGACGAACCTTTTGGAGCTCTCGATGCCAAAGTTCGCAAAGATTTGCGCGCTTGGTTGCGGCGACTGCACGACGAAGTTCACGTTACCACAGTCTTTGTGACGCACGATCAAGAAGAAGCGATGGAAGTTGCCGATCGAATTACAGTAATGAATAAAGGTAAAATCGAACAAGTAGGCACACCAGCAGAAATTTACGACAATCCAGCGAGTGCTTTCGTAATGAGTTTTATCGGTCCAGTCAATGTATTGCCTAGCAGTTCAAGAATGTTTCAAGACAACGGCTTTGACTCAGCCAACCCAGAGATTTTCTTGCGCCCTCACGACGTAGTAATTGAAACTACAGAAAATAGTGCAACAGTGCCTGCAAGAATCAGTCGCTTGATTCATTTGGGATGGGAAATTCAGGTAGAATTAACCTTAGATGATGGTCAAGTAGTAAACGCTAATTTGACGAGAGAAAGATTCGATAGCTTGCTCTTGCAGCCTCAGCAAAGAGTGTTCGTAAAGCCGAAAGGTGCCAAGTCGTTTCCACTTTTTTATTCAATCTGATCCCCATTCTGAAAACTAGAGATAAATTTAGATTGGATACGACATTTCAAGGGACACGGCGTCGTGCCGTGTCCCTAATCTTTTCTACTAACAACTGTCCGCTGACTACTGCGCGCTGAGTTAGTCTTTAACTTTGCTGACAGCTTTTTTGACTTGTTGCTCAAAGGATGTAGCTTGTGTATTGGAAGGATTCTTCATTTTTTCAATGTCAGCGTCTCCCTGAACTTCGTTGGGCCCTTTGCTGGCTTTTTCTTGAGTTTCTTCCAAGGACATCGGTTTTTTCAGTACAACTTCTTGAGATTCTTTTTCAATTCCTAAAAGTTGGTCTTCACCTTTGGTGGGGCTGCTGGTAACTGCAAAAGCCGGGAAAGCATTAGAAACAAACATCAAAGCACAAAAACAAACAGCTATTAAACTGCGGACTAAACGCTTGGCAGGGAAGTTAAAGCTGATAAAAGACATACAAAATTTCTCCGTTTTTAGAAGTTTTGATCGCTAAGATTGTTAACAGGCTGAAGCTCACTCATATTCTGCACAATCTTTTACTCAAGTTTGATAAAAGCAACTGTTGCTTTTTTTCAAATTGAGCTAACATATAATATTTAGCTTAAAAAGCTGGTATTTGAAATCCTTCTCAGGGAATATTTCTAGATGACGGGCGTGGGTCGCCCCAAGACATTTATGTAGAAGGCACTTGGGGAGAATCAAAAAAATTCTCTATAAGTGCCTTCGGATGCGCCTCACATAGCGGTATAAATCTCAGTAACTGGTTTGATCGTGGCGTGGCGGCGGGTTTATTTAGCGTGTTTGCATTGTGAGAGGGCGCTTGAGTGAACCCGCCGATCGATTAGTTGAAAATGTTGCAAGATATTAAGACGCCCCCGACTCTCCACTGACTAATGACTAATGACTAATGACTAATGACTAATGGCTGCTGCTGTCGCACGGGAACTTGACATTTTGCTAGATAAGTTTTAATTTCTCCTACACTGAGTTGCCCGTAATGCAGCAGGGAAGCCAGCAGGGCTGCTTCTGCTTTGCCCTGTGTCACGGCTTCGTAGATGTGGTGGCAGTTGCCGGCGCCGCCGGAAGCAATGACGGGAATTTCGACCATTTCGGCAATGCTTCGAGTTAATTCCAAATCGTAACCGGCTTGAGTGCCGTCCGAGTCCATGCTTGTCACCAGAATTTCGCCGGCGCCGCGCTGTTCGGCTTCTTTGGCCCAGGCGATCGCATCTTTTCCGGTATTTTCTCGCCCTCCGCGCACGTACACGTCCCAACCAGGATTATCTGCGTCTTGCCGTTTGCGAGCGTCGATCGCCACTACAATGCACTGATTACCAAATCGATCGCTCGCTTTGTCAATTAAACTCGGATCGCGCACCGCCGCCGAATTAATACTCACCTTGTCTGCGCCCGCCCTCAACAAACTTTTAATTGTGTCTAAGGATTGGATGCCGCCGCCCACTGTCAAAGGGATAAATACTCGATCGGCCGTGCGGTACACCACATCGATCATAATATTCCGGTCTTCGTGAGTCGCCGTAATGTCCAGAAACACCAACTCGTCAGCACCCGCATCATTGTAAACCTGAGCCATTTCTACCGGATCGCCAGCATCCTTAAGGTTGACAAAATTCACACCTTTGACCACGCGACCGGCTTTCACATCCAGACAAGGCAAAATTCTTTTCGACAACATACAATTCTCTTCCAATTTAACTTACTCGGCGGGAAGTCCCCCGCTATAACTGTACTCATCTTAGCGGTGGAATGAAAGCCAAGGTTATTTTTGGCCGTCCTGTTTGCGGTCTTGACTCCTAGCTGGAAAACGAGTTAGACAGGCAAGAAATAACCAATCTCTCAGCTATCACAAGACGGTAACAATAAATAAAATTCGTTTTAAAAATTTGATAAATTATCATAAATGTCGCAACGATTGCCACAACCCAGCCGTCAATCGATTTTAGATTTTAGATTTTAGATTTTAGATTTTAGATTTTAGAATTGAAGCATTAACCCCACGGAGAAATTCGGGGGGCAAGTTTCATCGGATACAGATTTTTTATTTCTTGGTCCTGAGTCTGCTTTCGGAATGAATCCGGGGGCTTGTATCCTGGATGCTTTCGGTCAAAAGCGAGAGCTAGGCCATTTAGCAGCTTACTCTAGCATAGAGGATTTTTACTCTTAGTGGTTCCCTAGGCTCCTTACCACCACTTAATCTCAGAACAACAGACCTTAATCAGTCCGATGCGGGGTTTGCTAAAAAATTATTAATATTATTCAAAACGTTGCGGCTGGAATAAACTTTTACACGCCACAGCTTCTTGCTGTTTTGCCCGATTTCTTAAAAATCGCTGATCGTCATAAGAATGGGCGGATGTAAAATAGGCCCTTTTCTAAAAATTGTTTTTTACAGTGCAATTATGAACACTGGTTTTACTTTGGGAGTATCACTTCTGCAGGCAGTATAAGAGTAAAAGTAGAACCCTTACCCACCTCGCTTTCAACCAACGTATCTCCACCCATAATCCGAGACAAATTTCTAGTAATTGCTAACCCTAATCCAGTCCCCCCATACTCTCGTGTAGTTGAAGCATCAGCCTGGGTGAATGGTTGAAACAGTTTTTCCATTCGTTCTGGGGCTATGCCAACGCCAGTATCACTTATCTTAAATAAAATATAGGGAATGCCTGATTTCTGTTCTTCTCCATCGGCTATTCCAGATTTTCTATATTTTTTTTCTACCTTAATAGTAATTATGCCTTTTTTGGTAAATTTGCTGGCGTTACTCAGCAGATTAAATAAGCTCTGACGTACCTTAGTTAAGTCAGTTTTCATATCTCCCAAATTGGGTTCACAGTTAACTACCAATACATTAGCATTCTTCTCCACCAGTGGCTTAATCATCGTGATGACTTCTCTAATTAAATCTGAGATATCAACGGTTTCTAAGTAAATTTCAACCTTCCCCGATTCAATTTTCGACAAGTCAAGAATGTCGTTAATTAGTCCAAGTAAATGTGTGCCTGCACCGTTGATTTTTTTCAGGTCAGGGATAAAAAATTTTTGATCTAAATCTTCGGCTTCTTCTTGCAACATTTCGCTATAGCCAATAATCGCATTGAGAGGGGTGCGGAGCTCATGGCTCATGTTAGCGAGAAACTGGCTTTTGGCAATGTTGGCTGCTTCGGCTGCTTCTTTAGCTGCTAATAATTCTACAGTGCGTAATTCCACTTTTTCTTCTAGCAGTTGCTTCTGTTGTTCTAGTTTTTTAGTGAGATGATATAATTTTAAATGAATTCTAATCCTCGCTAAAACTTCTTCACTTTGGAAAGGCTTAGAAATATAATCTACGGCTCCTACAGATAATCCATTGACTTTATTATCTGAATCAGATAAAGCACTTAAAAAAATTATGGGAATTTCGCAGGTTAAGGGATTGGCTTTCAATCGCCGGCAAGTCTCAAAGCCATCAATACCGGGCGGCATCATTATATCTAATAAAATTAGTTCGGGCGGATGATATTCTACTTGTTCAATCGCAGTTTCACCATCCAGAGCAACGGAAACTTGATAACCCACGTCGGTCAATATGTGGGCTAGAACTTCTAGGTTATTGGGATTATCATCTACAATCAAAATAGATTGATTTTCTGAGTTTTCAGTCATACATAACTTACTGGGGATGGGATACATAAATTTACAAAATTTTTGGGGCTAGGGAGTATTTAGGTATTGCTCTATGTAAGTTCGCACCTGTTTAAGCTTGAAAGCTTTAGCCAATTCGCGCAGATGTTGAATAAAAGGGATAAACTGCTTGTCTATCAGTTCAATCCTCGTCAACTCTTGTAGTAAATCGTTAATCAATCCCTTACGACTAAGATTATACAATATTAGCAAGTCCTCATGCGAAGGTGGCACAATTTCAACCACTTGTTTGGTCAATTCTCTTGTGCTTGGCGGTTGTAATTTCTCTTCATATATCCATTCTAATTTCAGTAGAGATTTGATCGTATTTAACAGGCTATCAGCTTGGATAGGTTTTGGCAAAAATTCATTAGCTCCAATCTCTATACTTTTTTGCAGATCTGACTCGAATACACTGGCTGAAGACACGATAACTGATAAATTAGCAAATGATGGTAATTTTCGCAAACTTTTAACCATTTCATAGCCATCCATAATCGGCATAACAATATCAGTAATCACCAGATTTGGTAGAACCTCAGCAATTTTATCAAGTCCTTCTTGGCCATTTTCAGCCTCATAAACTATAAATCCAATAGGGCTGAGTAAATTGACAATAACAGAACGGTTTTCCCAACGGTCATCTACTACTAGAACTTTGGGCTTATCGCCCTTAAAACCAATAATAACGCCCTGCTCAGAAGTTTTAGAATTTTTTGCCCATTCCTTAGCTTCGGGTAAATCTATCTCAAACCAGAAAACACTACCTTTGCCTAATTCACTTTCAACTTCCAAGGTACTGCCCATCATATCAACAATGTTTTTGCTGATCGCTAATCCTAGTCCAGTCCCTTCTGATTGCTTCTTGATATTACCAGACTGCTCAAATGGCAAAAAGATATTTTTAACATGATCGCTCGCTATCCCAATTCCAGTATCTTCCACTTGAAACATAATTCGATATAAAGGTCGTTCCCTGACCTCATATTCCAAGAGTTTTGATTTAATTATAAATTGCACGCTACCTTGAGCCGTAAACTTAATAGCATTGCCTAATAAGTTAATCAATACCTGTCGCAAGCGTTTTTCATCCGCAAAAATGCCAACGGGGAGTTGACCTTCGATGGTATAGATAAAATCAATTCCCTTTTGATCTGCCCTAATTCGACAAATTTCAACGACTGCTTGCAGAAAAGCGGGAAAATGAAAATCTGTAGGATATATTTCCATTTTTCGGGCCTCGATTTTAGAAAAATCAAGGATATCGTTAATCAGAGTCAGTAGGTGAGAGCCACATTGGTTAATAATATTAATTCCTTTTTGATCTGACTCAACTATGTGTTTCGAGCGCTGGAGAATTTGGGCATATCCTAAGATACCATTGAGAGGTGTCCGCAGTTCGTGGCTCATATTAGCCAGAAACTCGCTCTTAGCACGGTTAGCTGTATCGGCCACTTCTTTCGCTTGTTTAAGCTCTACAGTTCTATCTTCAACTCGCAGTTCCAATTCCTCATTAGTTTTCGCAAGCGCGGCAAAAGATTCGCGGACTTGCTGAGCCATTTTGTTAAATACATATCCCAAACGACCCAATTCATTTTGGCGGTTGACATTAACTTGAATATCAAGATTTCCCGCAGCAATACTCTCAGTTGCAGCGATTAATTTATTGAGGGGTGTAGAAATTTCTCGACGTAAAATTAAGAACACAATAATAATTTCAATCAGTAATGCACTTAGCCCTAGCACTAGAATCATGCGAGCAGTAGCTAAGGCTTCTTGGGTTAGCAGAGATTTGGGGAAAACTGTGACCAAGTACCAATTTGGCTCATCAATTCTAGTAATACCCAAGTATTCATCATAGTCAGGATTGTCAATAATCATATTTTCCTGTTTATGAGTCATGACTAATTCATAAATTCGCCGCAGATGAGCATCTCCTGATTGGGCGATGGAGAATTGTCCATTTCCTTTTTGAATACTTTGCATAAGTTCTGGGTGAGCTACTAGCCGCCCATCGGCTCGAAAAATCATGTTGTATGTGCCTTTCAGTCCTTCATTAATAGTCCGTTTCTGCAAATCCTCTATTAAAATATCATGCCCGATTGTAGCAATATGCTTGCCATCTACATCTAATGGTGTCACACAGGATGCCATCCAAGCTACAGCTACTTGGTCGTAATAAATGCCTGTCCAGACTGTTTTGCGTTCTGGAGCGTAGATAGGGCGGGTAATTTGGAATGACTCATCATCTGTGACGCGGAACGAGTCCCTAGAAGGTGCTTTAAGCGCCCAGGGATACTGGTGCATATACATGATCATACCATTCTCAGGAATTTGCGTATAGGTGTTAGCTAAGCGATTGCGCCATGCTGGGCCATAAGCATTTATTGTTTTATAGAAAGCAACTATTCGGCGCTGCATTTCAACATCAAGATTGACATTTTTTCCTAGGAAAACGCCCGCAGTTTTTTCTATTTGAAATAGTTCAGGGCGATTGCGAATTGAGCCATCTGGATATCTGACAAAGTTTTCATCGAATTCAGCTTGAGGATCGCGATTTGCTTCTGCTTTTAGTTGCTCTAATAAAGCTTGCTTGAGTAACTCATGGTTCTCTTCAGCTAATATAAATATTGCTCTTTCGCGTGTGGCTCGTAATTTTATGTATTGCTCTAACTGCGTGAGGGAATTAGCAGTAATTCGTGAGATTATTTGGAAATAGCTAATAGCTGTGGAGGCGATAACAACCATCCCCATACCCAAGGCTATCTTCAAGAGTGTTTGTTTGGTCAGCGACTCTGGGGGTCTATTTCTGTTGTGGCGAGTTGGGGAAAGGAGAGAGTCAGACAATTTTAAGTTCGCGAGCCAATTTCTCTTCATTATTATCCTCTACATAACCAAAAATTAAACAAGGTAAAATAACTATTATATAGCATTTTTCAATGAATTCTGTAAGTTTGGGTAGGGTAATTCCCCTGTAGTTAACCCGATCGATGGGCTACGCACGGATCACTACCCTACAAGAGTGGGACAAATCATTTAGTTTTACTATATCACAAAAAACCTTGACGATGGAAATAGGATAAATAAGCCTTTAATACGGAATTATTAATGGGAGGACAGAGAATATCAGTACCGAAAAGTCCATCCTGAGTGTTGCGGTCATCAAACTTTTGACAGACAAAAGATGTCGTCTCGATAAAAGTTTTTTGGCTATTAGATATTTTTTTGACAAAGAGAGAAGCCATCGGAGTTAAAGCATTATCGGGAGACATATTGAGTAGTTTTGCCTGCCACTGCGGGTAAGGAATAGAAGGGAGGGCATAACCCAGGGTGTTAAGATTCAAGATAAGTTGGTGCATCGATAATACATGGGGGCTTAATACATGAAATGTCTTGTTAAGAGACTCGGGTTGATGCGATAAATACCGAATCGCCTGAACTATATAATCCACAGGAGCGAGACTCATCTTGATATCTAATTCAGGGCCATACCCTAATTGAATCAAGCCCTTGATTATCAAACAAATCGTATTACTGAGTTGAAAAGCACCTGTTTTGCTATGACCTGTCACCATGCCCAAGCGATAGATGGAAACTGGTAAACCGCGATCGCGGGCAGCCATAACTAATTTGTAAGGATTCAGGTGAAAAATAGTGAGAGTAAGAGCCGAGAAATATGGTAATGTAGTCAGATGAGCGAAAAATCAGA
>NZ_JAUBTK010000081.1:0-35376 GCF_036702455.1 Microcoleus sp. D2_18a_D3 | reverse complement strand
AAGGGTATGGTTTTTCTAATTTTAATAATTTTAGGAATCGCGTATTAGCTTGCTTTTCTGATTAGATAAACTTATAATCATAAGTTCAGGAGAGCCCAATGGCTTTTTTCCGGGATGCTCTATCTGCCCATTCTTGTAACTTTTTGATGCCTTCTCTTGTTCCCCACTTTTAGACCTGAATCCTTACCACGAGGCTATAGGTCAAGCCTGGAATTATAAAGTGGTTTTGGAAGAGTCAGAACCGGATAGACTTCTTTATTTGGCAATTCCAGAAGATATTTATGAAGAGTTTTTTACTCGGCGTTTAGCTCGAATGTCAGTGACGCGGATGCAATTAAACTTGATTGTGTTTAATCCTGCGAGAGAGGCGATCGTTATATGGAAATAGAAAAGTATAGAGAGCTAATTCAATCAATCATTGAAAAACACTCTAGCTGCGGTTCGGACGATGGGGAGATAGAAACTGAAATTGCTTGTGACATCAAACGCGATCGCTATTTGATGTTTCATGTGGGATGGCGTGGAGAAAGACGAGTTTATGGTTGCGTTATTCACATCGATATTAAAGAGGACAAGATTTGGATTCAGCGAGATGGAACTGAAGTAGGAATTGCTAATGAGTTAATTGAAGTCGGAGTACCCAAGTCGGATATTGTTTTAGGGTACAGGTCTCCCTATATGCGTAAGTTTACGCTGGTTGGCGGCGGGCTAGGCGATCGCCCCAGCCAAACTCCGGTATTTGACGAGCCATACAATTAAATTGAGAGGGAAAAAACGATCGCACTTAATCTACAAAGTTTACCGCACTTGGTGACAATCAGCAACGTTTACAGGAGGGTGACTCTCTGACACAATCGGGAGCATGGGAAGAGCAGGTAAAGCCCTCAAAAAAATATTAGAGGCATACGATATCAGTCAATATCAATTGGCGGCCAAGATGGAAATCGATCGCTCAAACGTTAGCCGTTGGGTGAGCGAAGAACGAGACCCATCTGCCGAGGCGGTATTTGCGATTAAGCAAGCGTTGCAGACATTCAATCGGGAGGCGGCTGATGAATTCGTCAGGTTGTACCTGGGAGATGGCGAGGAAAAGGGTTAATTTCTGAGGTGTGGAGAGTGTCGCACCGATCGCCCTTGCTGCATTCAAGGGCGATCGCCCGATCGCCCATATTATTACTCTTCAAGTTTTTCCTCCAAATCATCTAAATACAAACGAATAAAATCCCCTGCTGCATCGGGATTAATTTGCTGTAATCCCTTGCGAATCTCTAGAACCGCTTCAGATGCCGGATCTCTATTCTCGTTAACCCAACGGTTAATGCTCGATCGTCCAATGCCCATAGTCGCTGCCAATTGATTTTGGCTGATGCCATAGGTTTCTAAAACCTGCTTCAGCGCTTTTCCTGCCTTACTCATGGCTTCTATGTTCTCAGAAGCTCGCAGCTAAGTAAAGATTGTGGACATTATTATTACTCTTCAAGTTTTTCTTCCAAATCATCTAAATACAAACGAATAAAATCCCCTGCTGCATCGGGATTAATTTGCCATAGTGCTTTCCGAATGTCCAACACTGCCTCTGCTACGGGATCTCTACTTTCATTGACCCACCGGTGAATGTTGGAACGTCCTACCCCCATTGTCACAGCCAAGCGATTTTGGCTGATGTTATAAGTTTCCAGCACTTGCTTGAGTGCTTTGCCTGCTTTTCCCATGCCTCAGATTGTCTCAGAGGCCGATCGTTTCGTAAATGTTGCCTATAGGTAACATTCAGGATAGAATGATTATGTTGCCTATAGGTAACATCAACCGCAAAAACACAAAACGCTGATGCCGAAAAACTTCCTTGCCAATCCCCCAGCAACCGATACTGCTACAGCGACAGTACCTGTAGCAGAGCCTCCGCAACCCGATCGAGAACCCGTCAAAATCCTGCTGATAGGTTCTCCCAAAGCGGTGAGGAGCATCATTCACATCCTTTATTGTTTGGGTTTTGCCTCTGTCAGCGAGTGGAGCCCGCTGCAACCTGCCCAAAAGCCCGGTGAAGTTATGAGCCTTCTCATGCGTTACCTGCGGCTGTAGGGGTGATATAACATTCTTTGCGGGCGTGAATTATCGCCAACAGCTTGTACAGTCTATTCAGACTTTAAGAGGTGTTGGCGTTAGAATTAGACCGCGATCGCTCGTTGTTCAATATGCCTTTCGGACAATCGCCCATTAGTTTCCAATAATTTATTTAAAGCGAGGAAGATTATATGTGGGTAGAGATAACAGCGCTAAATCAAGTTCCTGAAGGGGGTGTGTTGAAGGTAAAAGTTGACGAAAATTCACTGATTTTGAATCGTCAAGGCCTGAATGTCACTTGTTACCGCAATGCTTGCACTCATTTAGAATATCCGATCGACATGGGTAAGGTAAATAACGGCATCATTACCTGTCCCTTTCACAAATATCAGTACAAATTAGATACGGGTAAATGTTTGAATGCACCAGGGGATTCCCTGGAATCTTATCCGGTGAAGATTGAGGGCGATCGGGTTTTTGTAGAAATAGATTAGTTATTCGTTATTTGTTAAGTCCGACAGGGGTTTAAACCCCTGTCTCATAGCTAAAGTCGTCTAAAGACGACTGTAGATTAATATTTGATATCAAGTCTGGCTTAAATACTCCCTCACTCTCTTAGTCTGCGGAGGCAGACTTTGTTTTTGTAGTAGCGGTTTCAACCGCCGAACCATCGAGGGAGTAGCCAAGCCGGATTTACTTTCAACCTACCATTTTCGCGCGCCGCTGGCGGAGGAAAATCACCACAAGCCCGATCGCACCTACCGCCAAAAGCAGCCATTCTTCCGGTTCAGGAACCCCCGAAACATTCAGAGGATTATTCGGCTTAGTTAACTCCTCCTTACCGGATTCTACCTCTCTGTCAAATCGATCGCTCTTAGCTTCCGCTGCTTTTAGCTGCTCCCTTTGCGCGTCATTAACTAACACAATCATCGAAGAATAAGGCGTCACCACTTTGAAATTTTTAGCTACAGCGTGCATCGCATCCAGTTGCGTCAGTTGATTGGAACTTTTCTGCTTGCTAAGTGCAGTTATCAACTGGCGCGCAGCTATCGGTTTAAAGCCTTCATTTCCGGCATTTTTTGACTCTGCGACTGCCGCCGATTTTGCGGTTTTTTTCGACTGCGGGGTTTTGGCATAACTCCAAGCATAGCCGTCAACAACGCTAACTGTAGATTTGCCCGAAGCTGCTGTTGTTGCTACTCGCTGCATCGCCTCTTTCATATCCGTAGCAACTCCACCGCCGCTATCTTGAATCACCTTTAAAGTTGCGTCGTCGTAGCCGGGGGGCAAACCTCCCAAATGCACTGTCCATAGGGGTGAAGAGATGGAAAGTTTAAGTTTGCGATCGTCCGATAATTCGTAACTGTGGCGATCGCTCACCACAAATACAGTATCGTAACTTTTATCGCCCCGCAACTGTGCAAACTGTTGCAGCATATCTTTGAGCTGGATTGTACCGTAAAATGTCACTTTTGCGGCATCGAAACTGCGTAAATCTTCCACAAACTTAGGTGGCATTCCCGCAGCGCTGGCGACATACAAATCAACAGCATTTTTGGCTGCTGCATTAGTTTTCAACCATTCAAAAGTCTCTTTTACTTGCTTATTTTCCGCCGCCATGCTGCGGGAAGTATCCAGAATAACTGCAAATTTCTTGCCTTGCGGTAGGGAGTAATTTGCATCAGCCAGTGGCTTAGCAGAAATGATATTTCCTCCCGGTAGAATCGCCTGCTGCGCTGTTAGCGGTTGCTGTGCGACTGCGGGCAAAAAGGGTGGTAGCCAAGTTTCTCTGGCTTCTTTCCCGCTGTATTTTACCTCTTTTCCGGCGATCGTGCGGCGAGTATTTTGGTTCCAAAAAATGTTGCGTTTTTCAGCCAAAACAGGCATCGCCCAACCCTGCGGCTGGCGCATGACTTTGTAAGTCAGCCACAGGTGCATTTCGGTTGGCCCGTTAGTTGGGGTGAATTCTCGTTTAGCCGGAATTGGAAAAGCCCGCAAGCGGTATTGTTTGGGGCCAATTTGTTCTAGCAAAGCCGGATCGACTCTTTCTACTACCTGCTGGTTGTAAACTTGCTGTGCGGCACCGCGAGGCGATACCGTAAATACAAAACGTTTGTTTAAATCCCCAGTATCTCCCAGCCAAACTCCTGTAACTGCGGCGCTTTCTGGCAGGGAAAAGTAATAAAATACTTCTTGTAAGTTCGGCGTTTGATTTTTGTAAACTTCGTAGAGTTGAACGTCAGCCCAGTCGCCGTTTTCTTTGACTGTCACTTCTTGCGACTCCAACCATACTTTTTCCTCACTGACATTCAGCAAACCGGCTTTTGCTTCTTCGCGATTTGATGTTGACTGTACCGCGTGTTTTACTGCTTCTGTGTCGCCTTTTTGCAGTTCCGTATCGAAGAATTCGCCGTAGAGTTTTTCGGCTTTTTCCACATCAGCACTAGAGCCTTGATACAAAAACGGCGACATTAAAAAATTATAGCTGTTCTGCAAGGTGTGAGCCGCTTCGTCAGGAAAAATCCAAATATTTTTGTACATCTCATAAATGTGGTTGTTTTCTCCCACAGTGCTGAGGTAGCGGTAAGGGGACAAATAAGCATTGACTAAGCCCGATCGAATCATATCAGACTTGGCTAATAAAGTTTGGCGAACCGTGTCATTTGCGGGGGGAGTCGCCAACATTTTCAGTGCTGCAACTTGCGGTTGCTGCTGCAAAGCCGAGAAAATAGCCAGCCAAGCTGCTATCACTCCCAAACTTCCGATTAGCGCTTTATTTTTCCCGTATTGTGCAGCAAAACTCTGCCATATTTTCCGGCCGGAATGAATGTATAGAAAGCCGTACAGCGAAGGCATAACCACGAACAAGCTACAGGTTAAACCAAACAATATAAACGATAGCGGTATCCAAATTAAAGCCGAGGCCCACGCCCCGTATTTAAACATCTCCAGAAATGGTGAAACCCATGTAAACTTGAAAAATTGAATGACGAAAAATAAGAATCCATAAAGTGTATACAATGCCACAGGTACAGCGTAATAAAGCAGCAATGTTGCCGCCCAAACGCCAACTACTATCATTAAACTGTGACATCCTAATTGCAGCCACGCACTTCGCTTTTCTCCGATCCAACTGAAAAAACGAGGCGGTTTCTTATGGGAATTCTGGGAATCGAAAATATTTTGAACATTTTCTCTTTTACCCAGATATCCGTACAGAATTTCCACTGAAAATGCTGCAATGCACAAAGCAATAGTAGCGATGATTTGAGAACTAGCTGGAGTGAGTTCTCGCAGCAGGAACAAGCGGAGCAAACACAGCAAAAATAGCGGTGCTTCTACGCCGTAAAACCAACGCATTAGCTGTAGGGGTTGCTTGCCAAAACGCCTAGCTCCTATTACAGTACATACAGTGGGTACTGCGATCGTAGCTGCCATCGTCAAAGAAAACTCTAGGGGGATGATGCCATCGATTGTGGCCTTAATTAATGGCCCTCCTATAAGAGGCAAAATTCCCAAGTAAACAATCGATAAAAATGTCAAATTCCAGATCCAAAAAATTGTTTTAAAAATTCCATCAAACACCTGTTTGATTTTCATTTACTTCTCCTTGTAAGCTTTGTTTAACGGTAGTGTATACATTACTAGCAAACTCTTTTACTTCATTATTTTCTGCTGGTAGCGAACTGTCAAATAAAATGGAAACTAGCACCCAATTGTGATCTTTGTGGGTGAGGTCGCTACCGATACGGGACATGAAGTTATCTGTAGTTAGCTGTGCAGATTGCAGCCAGTATGCTGCTGATAATTGGTTGTTTTTGAGAGACAGCCAGCGCGCAGTTACTGAAGGAGTTAGTTGTTTTTTTTCTATGCCATTGACGGGAATTCCGCTGGCTACAAAACACAACTCGGGGGCGTGATAAGTTTGCCAGGATGTGCTGGCTACTGTGAGCATGGAACCGCGCAAGTTGCCGGCGACAAATCTGATTTTTTCTGTTTGCGTGTCTGGATAGTTGCCAAAGAATTTTTGTTCGCTAGGATTCAGGGGAATCGACTCTGATTTAATGTATTCAGGCAATCTTAAAGGTGCGATCGCCATTTTTGATGTTTCTACATGAGACAGTTGAGCCATGACTGCCAAAACTGTGACTACTGCAATTATTCCTGGTTTGGCTAAAGGGTGATTTGGGAGTATTTCTGAGTTGGGTTTGGCAGAAATACCGCTGGTTTTTTCTGGTTGAAATTTCGGTACTCGTTGCAGCATTAACCACGTCAAAAAACAAGCACAGACTAAACCGACAATTCCCAGAGGAACGTGCATGATTTGTGCTAGGTTTGGCTGATTAAACACTTCTGAAACCAGGACTAAAACAGCCACCCGCGCAGTGTTAGCAGACACTAACATTAAGAGATTAGCAGCGGCGACGGCTAGCCATCTCAAGCTTAATTTACGCCCTTCCAGCCAGGTAGCAGCTAGCAAAAATAGCGTTCCGACTAAGAGGGTTTTAATGCCGCTACAAGGCACGTCAACGTGAGCGATGCCGTTTTCCAAAACGATAATATCGTAAGAAGAAATAGCGCCAACGTGCAGCATTGAGAGCAACTGTTCTACTACCTGAGCAGTCAGCACTCGCGCCGGCAAACCTAAGCCGCTATTAAACTGACTGTTGAATGGTAAAATACAAGCCAGCAAGCCCGCAACTGGCAAGTTTTTTTGCCAAAATTTCTGCTCGACGAATAAGCCGCACAGCCCGTAAGTTCCGAGGATAAATAGCAGGACAGTAACTTGTTTGATATCAATTATGTACTGAAGGGCGATCGAGCAAATACCCGAACCCAACATCAATAGCAGCGGATCTCGTCTTAAAACGAAATTGGGGGAAAATCCGGGTGGGCGATCCTCTTCGTTGGCGTAGCCCCCGTAGGGGCGGGCTGCGCTAACGGAGTTCCCAATCGATCGCACTCCTAATGCTACAATCAGAAAGCCAATTACTATCTTGTACAGTGTGGGTATCTCAACAAACGAGGATAACAGCCACTTAACAGCCGAGATATTGGCCCAAAACCAAGCAAGCGCCAGCAAAAAAGGAGCCAGCCAAACCAAATTAACCGCAGGATGAGGAGTAACAGAATCTGGAATTGCAGAATCAGTGATATTGGTGCGCTGCATGATACCGCTTGACATTCACGTTGGTGACATCTTAGCTCAGCCAAATTGGTAATGTCTAGACCGATTATTTAAGTTTTGTCAAGCTTCGATTTTCTCTACAGAGAAGCTAGCGTTATAATTAATTTTAGCGGAGGTAAAAATGAGCGAAAAAAGCCCAGGATACAAAATTGTTAGCGATAACCGACAAGCGCGCCATCTCTATGAAATTATAGAGACATACCAAGTGGGCATCGAATTGAAGGGAACCGAAGTCAAATCTATTCGGGAAGGAAAAGCAAATTTGCGGGACGGATATGGATTAGTTCGGAACGGCGAACTGTGGCTGATCAACGTTCACATTTCGCCTTGGAGAAGTGCTAGCAACTATTTTAATCACGAACCCCGCCGCACACGTAAATTGCTGATGCACAAACAGGAAATTCGCAAATTAATCGGCAAAGTGGAAGAAAAAGGGTTGACTTTAGTGCCGTTAAAAATGTATTTGAAAGGCGGCTGGGTAAAACTGGATATCGGTTTGGGTAAAGGGAAGAAACTGTACGACAAGCGTGAAGATTTGAAGAAACGCGAAGACAAGCGGGATATGGAAAGAGCGATGAAGCAATATTAGTCATTAGTCATTAGTCATTAGTCATTAGTCATTAGTCATTAGTCATTAGTCATTAGTCATTAGTCATTAGACATCTCCGGAAAAGAAACTGAAACCTTTGCTACTCAAAGGTTGAAATTGAATTTCGGAAGATGTTTATTAGTCAGGAGTAATTAGTAATTAGTGATTAGTGATTGTCCCTAGTGACTGATTATTTTAGCTCGCGTTCGGTTAATTACTCATCATAATATTTCTCAATATCTCCCCTTTAGGATTTTGAGGGCTTCTATCGTCACTACAAACTTAATTAAAGTTATTTCACCGGAGTCCATCCTATCGGCTCTCCTGCGGTTGTGCTGGAAACGGTAGTGTGAGCGTCTCCCTCACCCAGGCTTTCGGGCCCGTACCACAAGAAGTTTTATTTTTATTATCGCCTAAAACTCAGGCGAGCCATCTTATCTCCTCATACAGTCGCATATTGGCGCTCCTCGCATCCAAACTAAGTATTATTACTTATCTATCGTCAACAGTCGTGCCTTCTTCCGGGTTCAGGCTTCCCGGTTCTTTTTTTCTGAAAATATCCGGATGGCTTGTGGAGTCCCATGAATGATTAACCTATGCTCGAATACATCTGGGTAGTGGGGCTTTACCCAACCATTCGGCTGTGGACTGACAAACTCTTATGAGAAATAAGCTCAAACCTGAGTTATTTCGTAAGATTATGACGCCATTAGGGTGGCAATTAAATCTGGCAAACAAAATATCGCTCAACTCTCAAGTTACAAAATGCTAAAAATGACACCATTAGCTAACATTTTCAATGCCATGAAAGAGCCAGAAAAAAAGCATCACAACTCGAAGTGGGGAGCATTCTTGCTGATGCTAGCAGTAGGCTTGGGCGGCTGGAAAATTGGATTGCCGGAACTGGCATCTTTTTTTAATAATATGGCGTTTGAAAACTACAAAGCCAATCGATTGGCGGATACTCAACAAGCATATGAGTTAGCGCTCGCTGTAGATCCAAAAAGCCGAACAGCTCTTTACAATTTGGGATGGTTGTGTGAAGAGGTGCAAGATTTAGAATGCGCCCGAAGAAAATATTTGCAAGCTGCAAAACTCGGTCTGCCTGCTGCTTACAGCAATCTGGCTCGATTATATATCGTCGATCAAAAAAACTATCCGGCTGCGGTTCATTTCTTGTGGCTGGGTTTGAAATTAGCTGAGGACGATCGAGTAAAATATTCTTTACTCAAAAACTTGGGATGGGCTCGCCTGGAACAGGGTCGATATTCAGAGGCATTGCAACATCTGGATGAAGCGATTAAACTTGATAGTGAAGGACCAGCAAGTTACTGCTTAAAAGCGCAAGTCCTAGAAAAAATGAAAAATACTAAGGCAGCGCTACCGCAGTGGAAAATTTGTCTAAAGTATGCGGATTCTCAAGAATTCGATGAGGATATATGGATAGGGATGGCACGTCAACGATTAAACGAGGAAAAAACAAATAAATGAAACGCACAGTTTTGTTTTCATCAACCATACTGGCAATTATAACGGTACTGGAGCTAAGTCAAGCCTCAACAGCACTGCCAACTCCTTCGACTGTTAAAATTACCGTTAATGAATCAGTCGAAACGCCGTTCGACTCTAATCAAGCGAGGAGGAGGGGGTGCAGAGATAGAGATGGTGGAAAATATACGTGTCCCAGATTCATCATGCCTTCGGAGAGCGAAGAATAAGAGTTATTTTCAATAAATTTTGTAGAGTGTACCATAACCACTTTACAGCAACAGGTATGTAGTATGTATTAGTAGTATGCAGGGTGCGCCCTCCGCACCTTATAGCATTTGAGATTTGAGATTAATAATTGAAGAATTGGAAATAACTTATGGCTATAATGGTTTGCAGCTTGCATAAAGCTGCATTCTTTTTTGGCACTGATATAACTCTTTATCATTGCTGTATCGGCTATTGCTGGAATCCGCACCGGGCGGGGAGAAAATCCCCGCCAGCAATTCTATCTACTCGCCCTCCGTCAAAGCTGAATCTTGTGGCTGCTGGTGTGAGTTGCTGTAAAAACTAGCAATAATCGCCACCATCAACCACCAAAGCATATTAACTTCTGGCCGGTACCAAACTGTATCGACAAAACCGTGGGCCATCATGCCGGCTAAAGTTGCGATCGCCCCTATCAGCCAAAACCCCTGATTCGATTTTAGATTTGGGATTTTAGATTGGGGATTTCGGGATTCTTCCTCTAAATTAGAGATGTTAAATTGTGAATCCCGAAGATTTTTTATCTGCAACAAACCTTGATTAACTGTTACTGTTAGCATCCACAGAAAACAAGTTAAACCGATAAAACCGGTTTCCACCGCAATTTCCAGCAGCACAGAATAAGCGCTCAAAGCAGTGAATCTCGGCTTCATATAAAGCGGATAAACTTTATTAAAAGCAGTGTTTCCCGGGCCAATTCCGAGAATTGGTCGATCGCGAATCATGTCAATCACCGCCGTCCAAACATTAATCCGAAAATTGTTGCTGCTGTCACCTCGGCCGATAAACATACTCGAAACTCGATCGCGCAGGGGCTCCACTAAAGCCACTCCTAAAATTAAGGCTCCCGCCAAACCTCCTAACCCTAACGGCAGCGCCCAAGTTCGCCAGAACCGAGGCATCAAAGGGCTGTACCAGTACCACAGCAGCACTAAAAATACCACCAGTAGAGCCACAAAACCGATCCAAGCACCCCGGCTGTCCGTGTAGCGCAAACACGCGCAATTCACCACCAGCATCGTCAGCGCTAAAACTCTTGTTCCCCATCCTTTCCACACAAAAAGTGCGGCGGCGCTCAATGCAATGGCCGGCAGTAAATAGGAACCAAGCAAGTTAGGATTTCCCAGAAAGCTGTAAACTCGCGTGACATTGGCTTGAGTAGAAGTCGGATCGTTCCAAGTAGCTAAGGGCGGCACTTTGTCAATCCACTGCCGCACGCCGTAGAAACTGACAATTAAAGAGATGTTCAAAAATACGGCAATTAACCACGATCGCCAACGGGGCGATCGTAATATCCGAGCCATCAGCGCAAAAAACAGCAAATACAGCGTTAGCTTGCTCCAACCAGTAGCAGCGGCGACTTTCACCGGCGACATCGCGGTTGCGACGGTGGCAATGCCCCAGTACAGCAGTACCAGCAAGTGAATCGGCGTGAAGGGGATCTCGCGATCGTCCGAAACAGTCAGCAGCACCCAAAATGCAGCGCTAGCCGCCATCAACACCCCCACCAAGGCATTGTTTACAAACGGCGCCAAACCGAAAGTCAAGGCCAGCAAAACAAAACCCAAGGGTTCTGCCCACTGCATCAGCCAGCTACTCTGCCGCCAACTGCGTAAAGAGCCGATCGCCAAATTGAATAAATAACTTCTACTTTGCCACTGAGAGAGCGGCAAATTTGCCAGAGTTAATTGTTGCCAAACTGAATTCATTGCTATTTTAGATTTGTACTTAGTAATCGGTAACTGGTAATTGGGAATTGGTAATTGGTAATTGGGAATTGGTAATCGGGAATTGGCAATCGGGAATTGATAATTGAAAAAAGTTGAGTTATTTTTCTTCCTTCTTTCAGCAGTTACGTCCTCGACACTGCTTCTTCCTTCTTCCTTCTTCCCTCTTCCTTCTTCCCTCTTCCTTCTTCCTTCTTCCTTCTTCCTTCTTCCTTCTTTAGCCTTCCAACAATTCCGTAGCATTTGTGCAGGGCAGCCAGAGCACGTAGCGATATCCAGATTCCGGGGCTCCTTGAATTGAGAGTTGGCCGCCTTGAATTTCCACCAACTGGCAGCAAAGCAGCAGCCCCAAGCGTTCCCGCGCCCCGTAACCAGCTAACACCGGTGCGGTATCCTCGGCATTCTCGGCCACCAAAGCCGCCAACTCAGAAAACGCCAGCGTTAAGCGCTGCGAACCCTGTGTCGGGAGTTGCGCTTCGAGTCCGAGGGAGTCGGTTTCGGAGTTCGATGGCGAACCGCTACCAGATCCGGCCTTCAACAAGTAGTCGGTGTAGAGTTTAGCATGGGGCAAACTTTCCCCTAACCAAGGATGAAAAACCCAAACTCCGATGTTGATACCGTCTTCTTTCCGAGAAACGTGGACTCGAATCACGCTGCCTGCCCCAGCAGATTGAATAATGCTAAAAATTAAGTGGTGCAGCATTTGCTGAACCTTATCTTTATCTATCAACCAGATGCGGTGCCCGGGCCCCATCGACAAATTAATTTCTTGCTCTCGTCTACTTGCCGCCGACGACAGGATTGTCACAACCTGCTGGCACAAAGTTTCTATATCGACTGCGGTTCGCTTCAAGGTGAAAGCGGAATCATCTAGTTCTGACAGTTCCAAAATTTCTTCAACTAGCGATCGCAAAGAGCGGCTGCTGTCTTGGATCACGTCAATATATTCTTTTTGCTTGCTCGTTAAGGGGCCATAAATTTCTTGTTTCAACACGCTTGCCATGCCGAGGACAGAAGTGAGCGGTGTGAGCAATTCCTGCGCTAAATTATTTAGCAGTTTTACCTTAATTGAGTTAGTAGACAAATCGATAGGTTTGTTAGTCATTGGTAATTTTTATTGGTTCATTGTCGAGCGAGCGTTTGCGGTTCATTAGACCTATTCCAAAAGTTTATAACAATCTGTTTATAATTCACCACAAAAAAACCTAGTGAATAAAAATATATATTCCTTCTTCCCTAGAATCTCTGGTTTATCTGAGTAATTAAGATTTAATCATTGCTTCTAAAGCTGATTGCAAGTCTTGAGTGAGTTCGGCAACTGCTAACCTGCGACTGGTTTGATATCGATCCCAACGATCGCTCACTGATATGGGTTCGCCCACGGTCATTTGTACCTGCTGTTTGCCCAACTTCGGTCTGCCGAAAGGATTTCCCCCTTTGATGCGAGCCAGTACGTCCCACAGCAGTAAAGTTGTTTCTGCCAAACGTTCTGCTGTCAGTTGTTCTGCGACGTACCTGCCCGTGACGGACACGAAACTTTCTACAAGTCTCATGTGCCACATCCGAAGACTTGCTTCTTCAGCGAGGCGATCTGCTAATCCTCTTTCTAAGGGAGAAAGTGCTGCAATATCTTTGATATCTTCTCGATAAATATACTCCCAGCCTGCTTGTTCCACACGGCGGCAGCGGTCTATTAAACTGCCTTTGGGCTTTAAGTTAAAATATTCTTCTGCTACTTGCAAACCCACGTCTAACAGTGCTTTCAGTCGAGCTATCATTACTTCATTGTCAAAACCATTTGTCGTTTTTTCGGAAACTGATGATGGTAAAATAGATACTTTTTCGGGTAAGTTTTTATGATAAAAACGGCTGTAAAATTCTTCCATTACTGCTAGCAAATGGCTGCCAAGTCGAATCAGGCGCAGATATTGGAATTTGTGATTGTGGTTTTCGGAATCGGGATTTGCCGCCTCTAAATTAGCGTTCTCGGTGCGTTCTAAGGGTGGCAGTCCGCAATCAATTTCTAATTGAGTTAAAAGTTTTTCTAGGGGTTGCCAAGGTGGGTTGACATAGCGGTATTGAATGCCGATCGGCACAATTAAAACTTTTTCAGTGCGTTCGGCTTTCAGCAAATCTTCAACGCACCAGAAACCCATTTGAGCAATTCCCGGTTCGAGGGGGCTAACTATTTCATTGTGACCGTTGGTAGCGCCTTCTGGGGCGGCGGCGATCGGGAATTGGCTGTTGGCAAATAAATTGCGGGCCGATCGCAATCCGACGCGATCGATCTTCCCGCGAACAATCGGAGTGCCACCGAGTTGGGAATACAACCAGCCGACTCCCGCACCGGCCCACAGGGGAATGCCGCGATCGTAGATAAAGTGGGAATGTACGGGGAATTGCAGGGGAATGCCTTTGGCGCGCGCTGCCTGGGGAACGAGTTTCCAAATTAGTTGTCCCAAACAGTAGGGATCGTCTGAGTTGGGGTGGCGGAAGGCTAGCAAGAAGCGAACTTTCTGATTTTGAAATTGGTGGAATAGTTCGGCGAGGGTTTCGACGTTTTCGGCTTGAACGTGGCTGATACTCGTCCGAAATCGCAGCCACCAGGGGAATATTTGCTTACAACCTTGCACCACTAGCGGGTTGTAGGCTGGGGGTATGAATTCCAGCGGCGGCTGAACTTGGCTAATTGAATTGGGCATTTTGCGATTTTAAATTTTAAATTTTAGATTTTAGATTACTAGGCTGCGGTAAAATTTTCCAATTTTTATGATGCTGAAGTTTTTTTATTAACCGCAGAGGACACAGAGGACACGGAGGAAGAGAGGAGATAGCAAAGCGTGTCAATTTAACGTCAAAAGTATTACCCGTCTTGGATTGAATATCATGTCCAGTCGATCGACCCCAATATTTTGGTCGGGGCGGGTTTAGGGGATTTCTGGCTTATATTACAGATCGGGGGTGAACTAGCCTTGACCAGAATTAGGATTATTTTACAGGACTAGATATGAAACCATCATCTTTTTTACCCCCCTACCCTTGACAAGGGGGAGTAGGGGGTATGCGAGGGGGTCAGAAACTCGACTAAAAACGAGATTTATCCTCAGTTTCAGCCTTCACCACAGCTTTTTGCAATCTAAAATCTAAAATCTAAAATCCTATTGTGCGGCTTCAAATATCATTTCCTGGAAGTTAATGACATCCGATCGCGGATCGCAGTGGGTTACTTTGACTTCTAGCCGATCGCCTATTTCGACCGATCGACCAAATCGCATTGCCAATTCTAAACCCAACTCTTCCAATAAAATCAATCCGAGATTGCTGTCTTCCCTCAACCAGCGCAGCATTAAAGCTTCCCAAACTTCATCGGGGTTGCGCCGCAAATATTCCAATCCCCAATAGCGGTTAGTTTGGCGTTCCACGGTGGATGCTTCTTTAACTGCGGTGCCGAGACACATCACAATGTCCTGTATTTCTTCGGCGGAAAAAGGCAGTGGTTCGCCGCGCAGGTGGGCTTTGATTTGGAAGTGAGTCAGCAAATCGGTATAGCGACGGATCGGGGAAGTAACTTGAGTGTATAATTCCAAACCCAAGCCGGCGTGGCGTCCGGGGGTGAGGCCCATTTCGCTGCGGGGCATACACCGACGCACGGCGCAAGCGCGGGCGGGGCCTGCGGGTACGGCTAGGAGTTCTTCATCGGGAGGGAGTTCGGGCTGTGGCTGATAGCGGTAGGGTATGGGCAGGCTGTGAGCTTGACCGTAGCGGGCGGCTAGTTCGCCGGCTAAAATCATCATTTCGGCTACTAGCATCCGGGCTGTGGAGTCGTCGATGACGTGGATTTTGATGTCGTCGCCGTTGACTTTGATGACGGATTCTGGCATGAAAATGCTGATTGCGCCTTGGGCTTCCCGCCATTTTTGGCGCAGTTTTGCTGCAGAGGCGATCGCAGCTATTTCCGGTTCTGCTTCTATTCCCAACTCCAGCATTTCGTCTACGTCATCGTAGGTCAAGCGGTAGGTGGGTTTGATGGTGCTGATGTGGATGCTGTAATCTTGAGCCGCGCCGATTTCGTCTAAGGTGACGCTGAAGCTGAGCGCGCTGCACTCTTTGCCTTGAATTAAACTCATTGGCCCGGTTGCCAAAGCTGGGGGAAACATGGGGATCATTCCCGTGGGCAGGTAAACCGTAGTGGTGCGCTTTCTGGCTTCGAGGTCGAGTTCGTCTCCGGGGGAAAGCAAGCGGGTGGGATCGGCGATGTGTATCCACAGGCGCTGCTGGCCGTTTTCGAGGAATTCTAAGCTGAGGCCGTCGTCGATTTCGGTGGTGCTTTCGTCGTCGATCGTGTAAACCTTGAGGTGAGTTAAATCGAGACGATTTGTGTCGGAGTCGGTTGGGGGATTTTCTAGGCAGCGTTGGGCCACTTCTAATACCTTTGCGGAGAATTGTAGGGGAATTTGGCTGCGCCGCAAAAACAGGTTTTCGTGGGTACTCCACAGGCCGAGATCGACTAGGAGAGCAAATGCTGCTTCGGGGTTTTCGGATCGTTGTAAGCTGGCTAAAGTTTCTAAGGCTGGGGTGCGGTGCGTTGCTTCTTCTCCCAGGATGGCAAAGCGTTCTAGGGCGTCGAGGCGAGTTCGATCGCTGTGTTCCCAATCTACATTTTCCCCTGCCAGCCGCTGTTTGACTCGATCCCAAAATCCTTGGGATTCTTGGTGTCGCTGCTGTTCTACTTCTTGCTGGTGTTTGATTTCGGCTACTTGGGCGGCCGATCGCGGTTCGTAGCGATCGCCCTTTTGTTTAAAATACAGTTTATCTGTTGATAGCAAACAGTAAGCCGCATAACACTGGGCCGCACTGCGATCTGAAAATAGCAGCATTGCCAGGGATTCGGGATCTGCTGTTTCTCCGTCACCGACTAAAAGTTCCCAAGCAACTTCCAAACTCGACGGATCTGAGTATGCTTCTACTTCTTTGAGAAATTTGGGAATGTCGGAGGGTTTGTAAGTTTCTCCGACTACTTCGTAGGTGATTTGTTTGGGCGGTATGCTGTGCGGTTGACCGTTTTCGTCTACCACGACCCAGTTTTTCTTGCCGTCGGGGCGATCGGCAACTGCCAGACGGCGGTCGCCGTGCAGTCTAAATTCTACTAACGTTCCCTTCTCCACTTGCCAGCTTTATATTTGAGATTTTGGATTTTTACAGTAGCCACTTATCGAGTTTCGAGCTTGCGATTTTAGATTTTGGATATTGGCAATTTTTCTGGTCAATTGTGAAAGTTAAAATCTAAAAAGTTGTTCTTTCTTCTTGCTTTTTTTTAACTTTTGACTTGTGATTAAGACTTGCGCTGCAACGACTCTTAACCCTATTTCGCGATTATTTCGCTGCATTCTTGCTGCACTTTATAATCACATAAAGATGTTCTTTTCGCGCAAGTCTTAATTCCCCGTCCAAAATCTAAAACCCAAAATCCCAAATCCTGTTAACCTTCTTGGTTTACGAAGGGCATCAAAGCTACAATTCTTGCTCTTTTGATGCTTCGGGTCAGGTCTCGCTGCTGTTTTGCCGTCAAACCGGTAATCCGGCGGGGCAAAATTTTACCGCGTTCTGTGACGTATTTTTTGAGCAAATCGACATCTTTGTAGTCGATCGGGTCTCCTGGTTTGATGGGCGAAACGCGCCGGCGAAAGTAAGTCATGGTTTGTTGTTTGTTGACTGTTGACTGTTGACTGTTGACTTAGTTTTTAGTTATTAGCCGTTAGTTGCTAGCCGTCAGTAAAGCATTGGTTAGTTATCTGCTTTTCGCGGGTCAGTCGATTTTAGATTTTAGATTTTAGATTTTAGATTTACTCCACAAATGAATCTGGGAGATTGAACCTTCGTCTAAAATTTTGCGATCTCCACTCAGGATTGTCGGGGGATTTTACCCGTTTTTGGGCGGGTTCAATATCAATTGCCAACAACTGATGACTGATGACTAAGGACTAATGACTAATCACTACTTGATCTCTTTGTGGGCAGTGTGCTGGTTGCAGTGGGGGCAGAACTTTTTGAGTTCTAGCCGCGCCGTCGTGTTGCGACGGTTCTTGGTGGTGGTGTACCGAGACACGCCTTTTGAGCGTTTGCTTACGTTTGTACGGCACTCAGTACACTCTAGAGTAATTATGATGCGGACGCCTTTAGCCATAATTCTAAATAAATTTCGACTAATTTAAACACAATTTATTATCTTCTCACATTGCTCTGCACTTGGTCAAGCAATCTTCTAACTTTGATGTCGAGGGAGTAGCCGCGGCGGGTCCCGACGACCATCGTCCCCCCGATGCGATCGTGGAAAGCTTGGGGAAACCTTTCGCCGGAGTTGAGGGCAACGCTACAGTCGATCGCCAGGGGCAGCATCAGCAGCAAGACGGCGGCGTTGGTAGAGGTGAGCCCAGCTATACCTGCGAAGGCTAAGGCGGCGCAAAAGCCCAGCAATGCTTCGCGCTTGCACAGTTCTTGCACTCCGGGAGTCCGTAGGAATCTGGTATCGGCAACTTTCATGTCCAAAGCCCAGCGCCCAATACTTTGACCTTGGTTTTTCCTGACGATGGCTACGCGCAGGATCAGCCACAGCAAAACAAAAAATATGGTTTGGGCGATCGCATTAGTGCCCAGAAGCAAACTGGGCAGCCAAACTGCGATTCCGTCAATGCAGAAGGCCGCTGCGCGGCGGCCGACGGATACTTTGGGAAGGAGGGGTACTAAATCGGAACTCATAGGCAAAAAGGTCGATCGCTACTAGCTACTTTTTCATATTAAGCTCTCGATTAATCGATCGGCATCACTGGCGCGTAAATCAACGTCAAAGCCAACCGCTAATTCTTCAACCTGAAAATGGATTTTCGCCTATTCCCAACTGCTTTTTCGACTTTTCCACCTCTTCCCAGAGTGTTTGTATCTGAGTAAATGCCTGTTCCACAGAGATTTTACCGTTAGATGTCAAGGAACTTATGTAACCCACTCGCTGAGAAAACTCTTGTAAATTCGCATTAAATACTAAATTCTCTGGCTTTACTTCACCGTAATAGCGAGTTTGAGGATATAAAAAATTTGAATTGGCTACCATTGCTTTAACCTCGCCTGAAAACTTTTTTCCTGAACATATCAATATTATAAACCACGCTCACCTGCTAAAGTTGTGTTGCAATTAGCAGAAATAATGTGACATTTGGCGAACTTTTTTGTGATGGAAATTACACGAACAGATGAGGGTGACAAAAACCTCAGTAATTTCACATATACAAATTACGCAGGCGGGGTCAATCGATTTTAGATTTTAGATTTTAGATTTTAGATTTTAGAATGGAAGCATTGACTCCACGGATAAATTCGGGGGGCAAGTTTCATCGGATACAGGTTTTTTTTCTCCACGGATGAATCCGGGGGCTTGTATGCTGGATGCTTTCGGTCAACAACCTGGTTTCTGCGTTAAGGCTTATAACTTCGGATTTGGCGTCTAAACCAGGTTTTTGTGAGGCCAGGACTGAGTTATTGAAATAAGTGACAAAAACCCCTGAAATGGATAATATTATTGCAGAGATAAATTAGTTAGAGTTTTAGTAGGAATCTGCGTAATGTATCCCAATGCGCGTGAAGCGAAGCTATCCCGTTCCCCGCAGGGGTTCCCGAAGGGTAGGGAATCGCCCCGTCCCAAACTCCGGCTGAGGCAAGTTTTAATCAGACTTCCCATCGCCGTAATTGCTGGTATTATCATCGCCTTCAACATGCCTCACTCCTTAATTCCAGTGTTTAAAGAATCCGTATCCCAAGCAACGCCCCCACCAGAAATCCAGAACCTGCTCGCCGGCAAGCGCAAAATTGTGATAGTGGGCGACAGCATCACCGAGGCCGGGAAATACCCCGGAGGTTACGTTTGGCTGCTGCAACGCTATCTGAATGCCCTTTATCCCGATCGCAAAATCGAAATCGTCAACGCGGGGATCGGCGGTAACAAGTCAACTGATATGCAAGCGCGCTTCCAGAAAGATGCGATCGACCAAAAGCCAGGTTTAGTGATGATTAATGTCGGAGTCAACGACGTTTGGCACGCTTTCGTCGACTTCCAAAAAAATCAGTTTTATCCGCAAGGCAACTCGCCCACGGGAGTGCCACTGGCAGAATATCGGGAGAAAATAACTCAAATGGTGCTGGCGGCAAAAGCCGCAGGAATTCGAGTTGTACTGCTTTCTCCTACTCCGATAGGGGAAAATCTCGACGGCCCAGAAAATCGCCGGTTGCCAGAGTATATTGCCGCGATGCGAGAACTTGCGTTAGATAATCAGTGCTTGTTTATTGATTTGAATGCGCCTTTTCGGGAAGTTATCGGCACGTATCAAAAGCACGCGGGCAAGACTGTGAATTTGTTGGCTGCTGATGGAGTTCACCCGAATCCGTCGGGGTATCAAATTATGGCTTTTACTATTTTGCGAGGTTTGGGAGTACCCGCAAATGATATTGAGAATTTAGAAGTCAAAAAGTGAATCTTTGAATGTAGTTGACTGTTGACGGTTGGCTGTTAATTGAAAGTATCGAAGCTACAACCCCCCTGATTTAGATAGGGGGTAACTTATTCCAATCTAAAATCATTCAATTGGCGGATGATACCGCTTCAACCAACAGCTACCAATAATAACTAAGGCGACCACAACTATAATTTCCGTCCAAAAAAACGACAGAAAATCACTTGCAGTTCCCACCGGAGGCACCCCCGGTTGAGCATTGCGGATAGCGGGAAAAGCAAACAGCATCACAGCAGTCCAACTCAGCATTCCCACTTCCGGCACTTTGCCAGATTTCATCACTTTTAATGCTAGCAACAATGCCATAATTGACAGCACCCACATGATGACAATAATCACTAACGCAAAGAACTTCACCGGCAGCGATCGAGTTGCAGAAACATCGATATAAATAAAGATAGATGAATTCTCTTCCATCGGCTTATAACTGATGTCGAAACCTGGAACATCGGCATTAAACTTAAATTCCAGCGGCACGGGATTCAGTTCAAAGGGAGCAAACTTTTTACCAATCGAAGGCAGCGGGTCGATCGAAATAGCTACTTTAGCAATGTGCTTGTCAAACGGATAATTATTAATTTTTCCCTTGACTAAGTTAAACTTCAAGGCAGGGACAATCATCGGTTTACCTTCTTTAAAGGTAATTTCCGAATCCTGTACATTTGCGCCGTTAACTGTCATTAACAAGTCTTGAGCTGGGTAAGTTGGCCCTTTTTTATAAATACCTTTTAGTTCAAACTGCAAGCGGGCTTCTAATTCGTTTTTAATGGGATCAACGGCAATTAATGTCATTTTGACCTCAACCAAGCCTTTGGACGCTACAGCGCTTTCGGGAGATAAATTGTAAGGCTCTTGGGCGTTAGCATTGTGAGAGTAAATAGATAAGATAATTGCCAAGATTACGACGATACTGCAAATTAAAATAAGTAGTTTTTGGAGAGGAAATTTGTTGACAGTTTGCATTTACTAGGTATTTTTATGTGTTAAATTGTTGTTAGTATTTCTCGCAGTCTCCGCAGTCCACCAGGGGTTTAAACCCCTGGCTCATAGCTAAAGTCGGTTAAAACCGACTGAAGAAACCCGATCGATAATAAATGTTGGTTTTAGTCCTCTTTTAGAGGACTTTCGCTGTGAGCCGGGGGTTTTCAACCCCCGGCGGGCTGTGGCGAGCGGCGCAAGAACCAGGCGAATCAACGCGCAACTATGAACCGATAGGAAGCAGTACATTTGGTGTAAAACAGCCGTGAAAACCGTAGGGAATGTGCTGTTTTAAATGCAAGCGCGCTAGGGGTCCTTTGGTGATGTCGCGAGCATCTAAAATCGCTAAGGTCGATCGATGATTAGCTGCATCATACATTAAACTCAGCAGCCAGCCGTCATCCTCCGCAACAGCATCGGGACGGAGAACAAACATCGGTTCCCCCGCAAAACCTCGTGGCGCCGCACTCCAAATTTGCCTTTCACCAGTCACGAAATCAAATTTGAGGATAGCTTGCAAAGGAGCATTTCCCCTGGGAGCATCAGCAACACCCATATAAAGATATCGGTAAGGTTGTCCGACATTATTGGGATGCAGAGTCGGAAACTCGCAAGACGGAGTTTCAACAACTTGATGCTGCACGGTTTTGTCTTGCAAATTTAACTTAAAGCGCCACAATTCGCTCGCTGGAAGGCTGTCAAAATCAACCTCGCGAAAACCGCCCTCTGCTTCTACAGCGGGAAATGATTCGTAACAAACTGAGTCAACAAAAACTTCGTCTCCTTCTTCCCAGGCGTTGCAGTGGTGGAAGACAAAACAAGGTTCAGTTTCTAATATCTTCACCTCGTCAGTGCCGTTGCGGGGAATTAAAATTGCTTGCGTTGGCTTGTTGGGCGAAAATTTGAGGCACTCGGATGCACTCCGAAATCCTAACAAGAAAGGCAGGGGATTGAAGCTGAGGGGATTTTGGAAGAATATGCAGTAATTCGGGGTAATTGCCATGTCGTGCAGGAAGGCAAAACCCGGTATTGCATGGGCGTGACGCTGCAAAAGTTTGCCGCTTTCGTCGAGTTCGTAAATCGTGATGGTACTCGACAAACCGGGCTTGACAGAAAAGTTTACTAATCTGTCTCCTGCTCCATTTTTCCCTTTTTCAATTCTCGGGTGGGCGGCGAAGGGTTCACCGGGTTGTAAAATGCCGTCTAGGGTGTCTAAGCCGAGTGTGTCTAGGGTGCGGGGGTCGAGTCTGTAGGGCTGTCCTCCTTCCCAAAGTGCTAGCAGTTTGTCGCCCCAATAAATGATGTTGGTGTTGGCAGCGTTTTTGACTTTGACATCAAAGATGTTGGCTAGCCAGCCGCCCGGTTTCTGCGTGCCGAAGCCTCGGTAAAGGATTTTTCCGGCTTTTTGTTCGGCGATATAGCCTTCTGTGCGGACGAATCGATTGCGGAAATGGGCGCGGCCTTCCGATATGGCGATCGCACAAATCATGCCGTCGCCGTCAAACGGGTGGTGGATGGGCTGGCCGTTGACATCCAACAATCCGGGCCCGTTGCGAAAGAATGTGCCTTGCAAGCCGGCGGGAATTTCGCCTTCTATGTTGTCAATCCAGTAGTCGAATTCGTTGGGTTGGGATTCGTAGCCGCGCTGCCAGTCTGTGCGATCGTATGATGGGTTTTGGGCGGCTGTTTGAGGTTGGGAAATCTGTAATTTTTGCATGGGTATAATAAGCTTTTATTGATTTAACGGCAGAGAACACAGAGGGCGCAGAGAGAAGGAAATTCGGAGAATTGGGAAACACAGTTAAATTCATCGGTGTATCCGTGTCAAAATCCGTGTGTGCCTTCCTTTATTTGCTGTCTGCTGTGCGCCTTTGTGACCTTACTGTGGGTACTAAGTCGGGAAAGTATTCGGGCATGAAATGCTGTCCGCCTGGTTTGGAACTGCCCGGTTCTGGTTCTAATACGGGAAGAGAGTTTTGAGAGTTTGGATCGCCGCTTTCTGTGCTTTCGGCGGGCAGCCAATTTAAGAACGGTAGGGGCAGAAGTGTGGACAGGTTTGTGATGATGACTAGCAGCCAGAGGTTATCAAAATTGCGATCGGTAATTCCTAGCAAGTGGGTCAAAAGTGCGCCGCCTTCGTGGGACAAAAGTCCTGCTAAATTTGTGATTGACATCAGCAACGCAAATAAAGTTGCTTCGACGCCTGGGGGACACAAGCGGGCGGAGAGTACCAGCACCGGCATATAAGCAATTTGTCCGATTACTGTCAGGATCAGGCTGTCTCCGATGCTGAACCATTGATCGTCAATTCCTAAAGCTCGGTTGGCATGAGTTACTAATAATAAAGTAGTCATGCCCAAAGCTGTCGCAATGACCGTTGACCAGCCAAAAATTACTCGAAATGGAACTGTTTTAAGGAACCGCTGAAACAGCCAGACGCCTGCGAGGGCTGCAATGCTGGTAACGAGGCGCACTCGGCCTAGAAATTCTGGTGGAAAGCCTAATTCGTTGGTGGTGAAAAAGAAGAAGGCGGAGTCAGAGCTTGGGGTGGCTTGCAAGATGAAGAGAAAGGCGGTGGGCAGCCAAATTGTTTTTTGGGTAACAGCTTGCCGTAGTTGTTTTAGTTGGTCTTTGACCGTTTCAAAGTCGGTTCTTTTGTTGGTTTTTTCTTCGGCAATTAACCAAGCTGTTGCTGATACAATTAGCGGGAAAGATGCGGTGATTAAAAAGATAGTGTGGGTGCTGAAGTGTTGCAGCAGGGAACCGCTGAGGTAGGCGGTAATTAATCCGCCGAGGGCTGCAGCGCCCCAAGACAAGGATTGCAGGGAACCTGCGTCGGTAACGGATTCTTTTCTGGCCCTTTCGACTACCAGGGAGTCGGCGATTACGTCGCTGACTGCTAGGGAGAGGGAACTCAGGGCGATCGCGCCTGTAGCTGCAAGCGGTGTGTGTACAATTGTTGCGAGGCTCACCCATGCTGACGTTCCCAGCAGCCCGGAAAGGACGATGTAAGGGCGTCTGCGGTAGCCGAATATCGGCAAACCGTCCGACATGAAGCCGAACACGGGTTTGATAATCCAAGGCAGGGCGACGACGCCCAGCATTGCCGAGACTTCGGCGGGACTCATACCTAGTTCGTCTTTGAGAAAGAAGCTGACGGCTAAGCGGGCGAGTCCGAGAATGCCTTGGACGAAGTAAATCAGTAAGATGGCTATGAGTTCGGGGGTTGGCTCATTCCCAAAGAATACTTTTTCTTTTAAAGATTCTTTGAGTTTGCTGACGCCGGAGGGGGAAACGAGCATTTGAGCAATATTTCTTAATGAATCTCAATATTTATAACACATTCTTAATGGTTTGCGGGAACTGCCGGAGGTGGGATGCGAAAGTGAAGGGGAGGTGGCAGCTACTATAAAATTATGATGAGCTCGAATTAAAGGATTTTGGGTAGCAATGAAAGCAGAAATTAGAATTGTCTTTCTCGCAGTTGCTGGGATGTTAGGAATCGGGGCTAATTTAGCCTCAGCAATACCTGTTGCTAACAAGCAAGGTGATTATCCGGTTCCGCCTGCGAGACAGCGGGGCAACCGGCAGGTAAATTGGTTGGTTGTTGACTCTGATTCTAAAGGGTTGAATTGCCGGATGGCTCAGAGATTTCGCTCAATTTCTGTAGACGGTTTGGATGCGCCTGCTGAGTTGTTTGAAAGAAATAAACACAATGTTTCGCAGTGGGCTGTCGTGACTGCGTTTTGGCGAGGAAAACGATTGCAAGCGGTGACAGGAAATAATGCCAATCAAATTATGATTTCTGACTATCAGGGTAAACCTTGGCTGCCGATTTCCACGGATAAGGGTAATTGTTTTGTGCGGGCGAACAGCCGTTTTATTAAACCGATTCGGGAAAATCCCACGACTTTAAAACCGTTAGAATAAGGCAGAATGGAAACAGGAAAAACAAAGCTTAGATTATACAACTTATATGCAAACCGCGAGCAATTCTCAAACCCTAACAATCCAACTGTCTCCTGAAGACAGCGAAAGGCTTTTGGCAGAAGCAAAACGCCGTCGAGTTGATGCCAACAGCCTAGCCGAGATGCTGCTGCACGACAGCTTAACCCAGCTAAATCCAGTTTCTTTGGCTGATATTAAATCTTTGGAAAAATTGTACAGCTTCCGGGAAAAAACAGAAATATTGCAGTTCCTAGAAAAATATCAGTTTTTGATTCCCATATTGCTGGAAGCACCAGACAAAATTTCCAATTACTTCCCCGGTAAAAAGTTGTGCCTTGAAGTTGAGGCAGACTCGGAATTTATTGACTCCGCGCAGCTATTTCTGGATATTATTATTGATGGTGACGCCGATGAAATCATAGACGAGGCACTTGACAAAGAAGAAAAATTGTCTGAGGATTGGTATTTACCTCTGCCGTATGAGGTGCGGAGAGTTTTTAGTTGTGGCGTGCGCTAATAATGACTTTTGACTGGTCGCAGTACCTGAATCTAGCAAAAGAATTTCTCGGTCAACCGACTCCTCCTGCCAATCAAGAAGCCAAAATGCGATCGGCTATCAGTCGGGCATATTATGCAGCTTTTATCAGTGCTAGAAATTACTTGCAGGAAACAGAAGGGCATTCTATTCCGAAAACGGCAGATGCTCACAAGTATGTTGTGCAGCAGTTCAAACAGAGTTCGGACGCCGATCGTAAAAATATAGGGAGGAACTTGGAAAAGTTGAGGAGGGATCGAAACGAAGCAGATTATAACAATAATGTACCCGAACTGTTCAAGATTAGCAAAATAGCTGTCAAGCGATCGCAGCGGGTAATCTCTCAGTTAAGCAACTTATAAACTGTCAAGTTTTAAGCCCTAGCGAGTCACTGTTTCGACAATTATTTTCTTAGTTTCAGCGGGTGTCAAATTTGGATTTGCCTACTTGGTCTACAATCTAAAGTTGATAGGGAATGTGGGCAAGATGTCCTTATTGTATTTAGGGCTGTTATATGATTATCGATCCTAAAAATGTGCCGGAAATAACGGGTTCCAAGTACCCTCAGCAATTCCAATATGCTGTTGCGGGGAGAGTTAAAAAACGCTTGGGCGATGCGGCGGGATTGCAGAATTTTGGGGTAAATTTGGTGAGGCTGGCACCGGGAAGCTGTTCTGCTCTCAGGCACTGGCATACCCGTCAAGATGAGTTAATCTATGTTCTGGAAGGGGAAGTTACTCTGATTACAAATTCGGGAGAGCAAGTGCTGAAACCGGATATGGCGGCGGGTTTCCCGGCTGGGGATGCTGACGGACACCATTTAGTCAACCGCACGAATTCAGATGTTGTTTATCTGGAAATTGGCGATTCCCTTCGGGATAGCTTCGCTTCACGCACTCCGGGAGATAGTGCCGAATATCCCGATGACGATCTAATTGCGAAAGCTAACGGGAATAGTTGGATTTTTACGCACAAAAACGGCGAGGTTTATGAGGATTAAAAAATTATGAGTCAAGTGAATCTTTGGACTTCGGCGGAACACGCTTTGTGGTATCTTGCTAAAGCTGATGGTATTCCTCACCGCACTGAAGGTGAAGCGGTTTTGTTGGAGGAAGTGCCGAAAAATGTTAAACGAATTCTGGATGTGGGTACGGGAGACGGGCGGTTGCTGGGTTTGCTTAAGTGCGATCGACCAAATGTTGAATGTGTGGCGATCGACTTTTCGCCGACAATGCTGGAAAAAGCCAGAATTCGCTTTGCGGATGACCAGAATGTCACGGTAATCGAGCACAATTTTGATGAATCGCTACCGGATTTGGGCAAGTTTGATGCGGTTGTTTCTAGTTTTGCGATTCATCACGTAGCAGACGATCGCAAACGTTGGCTTTACACTGAGATTTTCGAGCTTTTGGAACCGGGAGGCATTTTTTGCAATTTGGAGCACGTAGCGTCCGCAACTCCCGCTTTGCACGAGAAATTTCGAGAGGCGATCGGTATTAGCAACGATCCAGACGATCCCTCTAATAAATTGCTGGATGTAGAAACGCAACTGCGATGGTTTAGAGAAATTGGTTTTACCGATGCAGACTGTTATTGGAAGTGGCGGGAACTTGCTTTATTAGTTGGGGTGAAACCTGTTTAGCCGTGTCAAGGTGGCGAAGAAGGCTCCCAAACGCTTGAAATTTCGTTGCGGGCGTGAGCTCGATCTAATTTTTTTCAACCGCGCGAGACAATAAATCTTGTTTATTATCGCTCGCCAACCGATAGGATGACGTAAAGCAGATCGATCGCACCTTGACGCGCGCTGGCTGAAACCAGTTTAATGGCTAAACAAAATTGTAGTTAATTGCAAAGCCTAAGTAACCACACAAAATTAATTACATAAAGACTCCTTGCTAGGCAAGGGTTTCAGTAGAAATATTTTGTAATTAATTCTGCACACCTACTTACGCGCTTCCTTTGGGCAGCCAAACTGCGAAACTTTATTAAGTTTGCAGCGTCATTGATTCTAATTTGCAATATCGCACTACGCGCGCGATGGAAATCGCGATCGCTTCGCCTAACCCGCGAGATCAGCGCTAGAGCTACAACCATCACTTAGCATCTATCAAAAAGAATGGCTACACTAGAAGGTACCCCCAACAACGATGTTTTAATTGGCTTTCCTGGAAGTAACTCGCTCTCTGGCAAACAAGGCGATGATACCCTGTTTGGCGCAGAAGGGGACGATCAAATCTTTGGCAACCAAGGTAATGACTACATCTTGGGCAACCAAGCCAATGATACCCTCTACGGCGGCAAAGACAGTGACCTAGTTCAAGGCGACGCAAACGAGGATTGGGTGTTTGGCGATAACGGTAATGATACCCTCGAAGGAGGGCAGGGAAACGATTTTGTGCGCGGTGGCAAAGAAAATGATTTGCTATCTGGAAATGAAGGCAATGATGTCCTATTTGGAGATAGCGGTGCCGATACATTAAGCGGTGGCGATGGTGACGACGTTTTTGTGATCGGCCGAGTACAAAATAATTCTGTTAATACCGGCAGTTCTACTCTTGCCAATGCTGACGTGATTGCCGACTTTAGCCTGGCTACAGACTTAATAGGACTCGATAGAGGCTTGCAGTTTCAAGACTTGAATATCTCTCAAGGAACAGGCGATTTTGCCAGAGATACGATCGTTCGAGATAACGTGACAGGCGAATATCTCGCTATTTTAAAAGGTATTAACAGCAGCAGTATCCGAGCCGCCAATTTCACCACCTCACTCGCTCCAGTTACCTCAACATCAACCCCCAGTATCTTAGAATTCAGCACCTCTAGCTACAGGGCCGACGAGGGTCCGAGTGGCACTTCCGAAATTGTCGCCACAGTTCAACGCACTGGCAGCAGCGAGGGGGCAGTCAGCGTTCAAGTGGAACTAGATACACCTTCCACAGCTACTGTTACCGAAGACTACATTAACAATCTGCCAGTAACTATCAACTTTGCCAGCGGCGAAGAATCCAAAACTGTATCAATTCCCATTGTGGGAGATACCTTTGTCGAACCCGACGAACAGATTAAAGTGAAATTGGTTAATCCTGTAGGTAGGGTAACTTTAGGAAGTCAGCAAACTGCTACGTTCACTATTATTAACGATGACATATCAATCCCCAGTCTCTTAGCATTCAGCACCTCTAGCTACAGTGCCAACGAGGGCAACAGTGGCAGTCCCAATCAAGTTGTCGCCACAGTTCAACGCACTGGCAGCAGCGAGGGGGCAGCCAGCGTCCAAGTGGAACTAGATACCTCTTCCACAGCTACTGTTACCGAAGACTACATTAACAATCTGCCAGTTACTATCAACTTTGCCAGCGGCGAAGAATCCAAAACTGTATCAATTCCCATTGTGGGAGATACGATTGTCGAACCAGACGAACAGATTAATTTGAAATTAGTTAATCCTGTAGGCAGGGGAATTTTAGGAAGTCAGCAAACTGCTACCTTCACTATTATTAACGATGACATTTTGCCAACGGTCAGCATCGCTCCTATAGATGAGGCAGCAGCAGAAACAGGCAACAATCCAGCCACTTTTCGCATTAGTCGCGCTGGTGAGAGTCGCGGCAACTTAACAGTCAACCTAGCAGTAGACGGTAGTAGCAACAATCCAACTAAACCTAGCGACTACACCCTCAGCGGTGGCGGCGTTTCTGTCAACAGTTCAAATGTCAGCGTCACCATCCCGGATGGACAAAATTTTGTAGATGTGAGCCTCACCGCTGTCGATGATATCCAAGCTGAGGCACAGGAGACACTGAAGCTGAAACTAGCAGATGGGAATTACCAAATTGATGCTGACCAAAACAATACTACTATCGCGATCGAAGCCAATGATACCGTAGTTGTCAATAGCAATGACAGCCTGACAGACTACAGTCTGGCAGAAGGTTCGTTTCGACAAGCACTGCTGAATGCTAACGCTATAGCTGGGAATGATACTATTACTTTCAATCTGCCAGCCGAACCGCAGACAATCAATCTCACAGGAGTATTGCCTGAGATTAGCGGCGATGTCACTATTACTAATAGCACTGGTTCTAGCAACCTGACAGTGCGGCGGGATACGGGCGGAGATTACCGGATTTTCAAGGTAAACAGTGGAGTCAGTGCGACTTTTGACGGATTAACTATCGCCAATGGTTTTATAAGTGACGACGGCGGCGGCATCTATAACGACGGTGGCACAGTAAATGTGACCAACAGCACTCTCTCTAACAACAGCACTCTCTCTAACAACATTGTGAAAGATAGCAACGGTGGTGGCATCTACAACAATGGCGGCACAGTAAATGCGACCAACAGCACTTTCTCTAGCAACAGTTTGAGGTATAACTTCCGTGACTTCGGTGTGAATCCCCTCCCCAGTGGTGGTGGCATCCACAATGAGGGCGGCACAGTAAATTTGACTAACAGCATTTTCTCAGGCAACAATGGCTCGACAGCAAGCAAAGGCGGTGCCATCTCAAACAATAGCGGCACAGTAAACGTGACGAACGGCACTTTCTCAGGCAACAGCGCTACCAATGGCGGTGGCATCTCTAACAATGGCCCAGGCACAGTCAAAGTAGCAAACAGCACTTTTTCTGACAACGTTGGAGTGCGTTTTACCCTAGGGCTTCCGGCATCAGTAGATGGTGCTGCCATCTTTAACCAAGGCGGTACTGTGGAGGTGACAAACAGCACTCTTTCTGGCAACAAAGGGGGCGGTGGCCGTGGTGGCGGCATTCATAACCGTGAGGGTGGCACAGTCAAAGTGACGAACAGCACTCTTTCTGGTAACACACTGGAGAGTTTTTTGGTGGGAGATTTGCTTTTTGGCGGTGGCATTTATAACGATAACGGCACAGTAGAGGTGACCAACAGCACTCTCTCTGGAAACACAGCAATTCACCCAAATGGCAGCGGTGCTGGCATCTATAACAATGCTGGCACGGTAACGTTGACCAACAGCACTCTCTCGGGCAACCAAGCAAACCCCTCCACCACCTATAATGGCGCAATCATTTTGCCTGCCCCTGGAAGTGGTGGTGGTATATGGAACGGCGGCACGGTGAATGTCAAAAATACTATCATCGCTCAGAACAGTGCGGCCACTGGCCCTGACGTTTTCGGCAGCTTCGCCAGCGGTGGCTACAACTTAATTGGCGACGGTACTGGCAGCACTGGTTTTACTGCTGTCGGCGATCAAGTTGGCACTACTGCTGCACCTATTGACCCCCTACTAAACCCCCTGACAAATAACGGTGGCCCGACTCAGACTCTGGCACTGCAACCGGCTAGTCCCGCTATTAATGGTGGCGACCCAGCTTTTGTTTTAACCTCTGGACCTTTTATCGGTCCTCCCTTCTACGACCAGCGGGGTATCTCTCCTTTTAATCGCGTTAGCGGGGGAATTATTGACATCGGCGCTTTCGAGTCTCCTCTGGTCCCTTAAGGCCTGTAGGATGCGTTGCAATGCCTTTGTTGTCAACTTAAGGCTGACGGCATAACTGAGGCACAGAAAGCAACCCTGTGCGCTTTGGGGGCGATCGACAATTAAGATTTAGTAGGGTGGGTGACTCTCAATCATCTCACTGGGAATTGAAGAACTCAAAGTCACGCACCTTACTCAATTAGTCCTCGACGCAGAAATCGGTTTTTTTTAGGAAGAGACTGCATGGTTAACCTTTAATAGGAGCACAAAACCCAGTTTATAAAGGTATTTATGCGTCCAGGACTATGAATTAAATTAAATCCGGTACTTTAGGTTTGATTCGGCGCTCGTACCAGTTCATTAGCGGGGTGGAAGTAATCCCGTGCAAAACCACAGAAATTATGATTGTTGAAAAGGTAATCCAGGCAATTCTTTCCCCTATTTCGCCTTCCAAACCCTTACCAAAAGCATAGGTAAGATAATAGATAGAACCGACACCACGAATGCCGAACCAGCCATAAAGCCAGCGGTTGGCGGGATGCAAAGGACTGCCGATCGTACTAATCCAAGCTCCCACAGGCCGGATTAAAAAAATCAACAATCCAGCTACTAAGAGGGAGTATCCTCCATAGGCCAACATAGGCTCTAGGCGCAAAAGCGAACCTAATAGTAAAATAGTTGCTACTTCCATTAACTTTTCTATGCGCTCGGTAAAGTGCAGTTGGGAAAGCGGCTTTTCTGGGTTTCGGTAACTCCCCTGCACGACAATTCCTGCTACAAAAACTGCGAGAAATCCGTAGCCGTTGACTACTTCGGTGAGGGAATATGTGAGCAGAATTGTGCTGAGGGCAATGAAATCTTCCATTAATTGATCGGCCGGTCGATAGCGTTGGAGTCTTAGATCGATCCAGGTGACGGCTTTAGCTACTAAAATTCCCATAACGATACCTGCGGCGATCGCCCAAATCAAGTCAACTGCTACCCACTGCGAAAACCACTTCGACCAGTTGTTATCTTTTAGCGAATAAATTCCGAAATAAACAAAGGGAAAAGCTAAAGCATCGTTCAAACCGCCTTCCGATGTTAAACCAAAGCGCAATTCATCGCGATCGTCTAGATTAGCTAACTGAACTTCTGAGGCTAAAACTGGATCTGTGGGAGCGAGAATTGCTCCCAGTAAAATCGCCGGGCCCCAATCTAATTTCACAAACCAATGACCGATCGCAGCTACTGCAAAAATAGAAATCGGCATTAAAAAACCGATCAGCCGCACTGTGGAATTCCAGGCCCAAAATTTCAGGGGGCGATTCATTTTTAAGCCGCAACTGAACAGAGAAACAATAACTACAAATTCTGTAAGCCTTACTAAAAATAGAGCTCCGGGACGCAAGTCAATCAGCTTGACGCCGTAGGGCCCCAATCCGATACCGACAATTAGATAAATTAAGGCATAAGATACAGGCAATCGCGAAATCCATCCGGAACCCAAGGTAACGGTAAGCAGGAGGATGCCAATAACTAGCAAGTTGAGAATGTAATCATCCACCATAGCGATCGCACTTTTAATCAGGTTTACCAAGTGCGATTTTGACAGGTAAAAGCTTCGAGCGCATCCACCGCCCGCTAGATTCAGCTATCCTCCGAAAGTTGCAGTTTTTATGCTAAATGACTAACAAGTCCCAACTCACAACTCACAACTGCTGACTACTGACTGCTGACTACTGACTAATAACTAATGACTACTGACTTTTTTCGGTAGCAATGATATGCAAATCTACGTGTTTGAGCGATCGCACTAACTGTTGAGTCAAAGAACCCCGCAGCAGCAAATGCCAGCGGGATTGCTGGCTTTCGCCGATCGCAATTTGAGTAATGCGATAATGTTTAGCTACCTCCGAAATCGCTTTGGCTATATTAGTGCCGTTTACCCGCAAAAATTGCCCGTTAAATTCTTGACAGAGTTTCTCACAAGTTTCAACGTGCAAGCTTTCTGCTTTTGTTAAAAATCGGTCGGGATCGTTGACAAACACAGCATAAAATTGGGCATTCATGTAGCTAGCAATCCTCGCGCCCCGCCGCAGCAGTTGCAAGGAATTCGGATAAGTCGAGATGCACACTAATACTCGTTAGTGAATGTTGCAAGATTGACCTTTTAAAGTTGCTGCCTCGTCTTCAACATTGTCTGCTACTTCTGGCATGGCGAGTTCTCGCAAAGCAATTAAATGACGGTTTGCCGGGAATTGGTGGTATTGAAGCGTGCCGCCAACTTAAAGATCGACATCCAGCAATTCCGGTTTTAATTTTAACATCTCATTCTCAAAAATCCTTAATTGAAAGATTAATTGCAGCCGGAGCTCAGGGCTATTGCCTTAAGGGAATTGCGGCGGAAACTTTGGTTTGGGCAATTCGATCGATAGCAGCGGGTGCTTCGTGGTGGGATAAGGTGGCAACTGCGGAAATTCGGGCGGTTTTTGCTAATCCTGAACCTGTGAAAGTTGGGTCAAAATGGGAAGTTTGGGAAAATCCGCTGACGAAGCGAGAACAGGAAATCTTGGCTTTAGTTGCGGGGGGGAAAAGCAATCAGGAAATTGCACAAATATTGTACATTGCTCCGGGGACTGTGCGGGTTCACGTGCACGCTATTTTGCAAAAGTTAGAAGTGCGCGATCGCACTCAAGCAGCAGTGCTCGCTATTCAGAAAGGATTGGTTGCTGAAGAACTTTTGGCGATCGAACCTTGATAGGGCGGGTTTTGTACCGGAATTGTCGGTTTTTTAAAGGAATTATTGGCTAAACCCGCCCCTATCAAGAGGCTTCTGTTGCAGGCTCACGGGAAATTAGTATCATTCGTCTTGATTGTTAATTTTACTCATGACATTGAATTTGTGAATTTGCTAAGCTAGACAGGCCTTAATTTTCCTACCGTCATCTAACCAAAGGTGTATTATGCCAAATTTTATCAGTTCAGTTTTTAGTTCGATCGCCTTTATCGACTCTGCCCTTCCCGATGGCCAAACTCTCCGCAATGGCATCGCAGCGGGGACAGAAGTTATTACCCTCGATGCGGCGCGGGATGGAGTAGAACAAATTACTGAGGCACTAGCGAGTCGCAGCAATATCAAAAGCATTCATATCATCTCCCACGGCCGCCCCGCGAGTTTACTGCTAGGCGCGATCGATCTAAACTTGACAAATTTAAAAACTTATGCTAGGAAATTGCAGCGGTGGTCGCGATCGCTGGCAGACAGTGGAGAGATTTTGCTTTATGGGTGTGATGTAGCGGCGGGGGAAAAGGGCGCTAACTTCGTGCAGCAACTGAGTCAGCTAACCAAGGCAAAAATTGCGGCTTCTCGATCGCCGATCGGCAGTTCGGCTATGGGCGGAGATTGGGAATTAGATTATACAACAGGAGCGGTGTCCTCTGGGCTGGCGATCGACCCAGCCACAAGAGCCGCTTACCAATTTGTGTTCGGTTTTACCCTCTATGACGGCACAAGTAACTTTGGGCTTTCTTCTGCAACACCGGGCATAGGGACACCGGGCGGTACTCAATTAGCTTACGGGCAGATACCTCTACCTTTTCTGCCTCCCCCAAATGGTTCTGGTGTTCCTCCTGCTGCTGGTGCGTTCTCGCCCAACACGACGGGCCTTAATACTGCTAGGGTGACTGCCGCGAATAACAATACAGGCTACGCGGGCTATAGCAACTACAAGTACACCCCTACTCCCGCGCCAGGAACATTTAATCTAGTTAACCCAAGTTTCCCCGCACTCAACCTCACCGACGGTTACAGCGTTTCTTTTCGAGTTGCAGTCAACGTTGAAAACAGTAATAGTGACAATCGGGCGGGTTTCAGCATCATCGCCATTAGCAGCGATGCTCAAAATGGCATTGAACTGGGTTTCACCAACCGCAACCTCGCCCCCAACGGAGGCATTTTTGCTCAAACCGGTGGTACACCAACATCAGCTCCCACCTTTACTCGCGGGGAAAGTGCACCTTTTAACATCAGCGAGACTACAGACTATAAACTCGTCGTTCAAGGCAGCACTTACAGCCTGTTTGCCGGCGCCACAGCATTGCTGACAAATCAGCCGCTGCAGAACTATACGGCATTTAATCCGGCAACCAGTCAGCCTGCTTTACCCTTTACTCCCTACAACAAGGCAAACTTCCTATTCTTCGGCGACGACACCGATCAAGCAAGTTCCACTTTTACTCTGGGCCCCATCTCGGTTAATAACTTCCCGGTGGCAAATCCTGACACCTATACTGTCCTGCACGACCAAATTCTCAACGGACTTCCATCCGTCTTAATCAACGACACCGACGCCAACAGCGACCCGCTAACTGCCACTTTAGTCACAGGCCCGACTAACGGTACGATCGCCTTTAATCTCCTCGGTGAGTTCACTTACACTCCGAACCCTGGGTTCGTCGGAATTGATACCTTCACTTACAGCGCTAGCGACGGGGCTGCGACTGTCCCCGCGACGGTGAACATCAACGTTACCAACAGTCTGCCAATAGTAAATCCCGACACCTACAGCGTCCTGCACGACAAAGTGCTCAGCGTAGC
>NZ_JAUBTK010000080.1:0-35611 GCF_036702455.1 Microcoleus sp. D2_18a_D3 | reverse complement strand
CCAATCAACCCAATAATTCAAAGTTTGACCTAAACTTGAGCAAACTTTTAAGTATAACACATATTTTTTTTGCAAGAAGTCTATTAAGGTCTCAGGGACACGCCAGCTTCACCTGACCGAAGCAGATAGACTTTTTCATGGTCTTCCACCAGACTACTCTTAACATACAAGGGACACGGCGAAAGCCTTTGTCCCTACCGCATTCGCCCGAACGCGGGGTGTATTTCATAAACCTGGAATCTGCTGTAAATTATCTTTCATTGGCAGAACCTCCCCGGACACGGCAGTGCCGTTTCCCTACAGCCCAAAATTTATTTATAGCAATAATTTAATGATTATTCATACTTCCTGCCGCGCCACTGAGTAGGCTGATTTAAAGCAGAAATGAGAATTCGCAAAAACGCCAGCGGATCGGCTAAAGGTGACAGCCAAAACAGCCATTTACCCGATGCCCCAGTTGTATCGTAGGAAGGTGCGATCGCGAAACACAAAGCCGATCGCACAGCCACCAAAAATACATTCAATCCCAACAGCCAAAAGTGCCCAAATACACCAACCGGCGGCAGCGAACCAAACAGCAAATAGCACAACACAATCGGCACCGGCAAACCTTGAACCGCCAGCAACAGCCACAAATCGCCCCAGATTTGACCGCCAGAAGCAGCATCTTTCAAATCGAGCGATCGACCCCATTCATTCCAAGTCTCGATCGCCCCCTCATACATCCGCACCTTCAACACTTTTGCCCCATCCAAAAAGCCCACCTTAAAGCCCTTAGCAGCCGCATAGCGAGCCAGAGTCACATCATCGCAAAACGAACCCCTCGCGACCTCATAGCCCCCCAATGCCACCAAAACCTCGCGCCTGCACAAAAAACACTGACCGTTCGCCATCACCCGTTCCGGCACATCCCCGCCAGTCCCCGTCGGCCCGAACCGATAAACCAAAGTCATTAACAAAGCAGGTTGCAGCCACAACTCCCCCGGATACTTGAGGATAAACTGTGGCGACAGCGAAATCAAATCGTAATTTCCAGCTTTCGCCGTCTTCAGCAAACTCGCAATCAAGCCCGGATGCGGCACAGTATCCGCATCTATCCCCAAAATCCACTCGCACTTCTCGGAACTTGCCAAAAAACCCGCATTCAGCGCCCAGGGACGCCCTACCCAGCCCGCCGGCAGCGGATCGTCGTTAATCAAGCGAAACCGGGGGTCTTTTTGTGCCGCTGCTTTGACTAAATCTCCGGTTCCGTCTACCGAATAGCTGTCAACCACAATCGCTTCTCGGAGTTCGTAACTTTGGCGGCTTAATCCTTCCAAACAAGGCGAAATGCGATCGGCTTCGTTCAAAGTCGGTACTACCGCAGTACAAGCACCTAACAAATCCAGCGTCGGCGAATCCGGTTCCAAGGGCGGGATGCGCGATGGGCCTTTAATCAAGCGCGACATCAGAATGGCTGCGGCGGGCAATTGCAGCAGCAGGAGTGCGACAGGAATGATAGTTGTCAGCAGTTGGGGGAACAGGTTCGGGGCGATCATGGGATTTTAGATTTTAGATTTTAGATTTTAGATTTTCAATTGAAGAATTGGGAATTACGGTTGGTGTCAATTGAAAAAATTTAATAAAATTTTTGCCTCAAACATATTACAGGAATTGGGAATGAAAAACTCGCCACTGAAAAACCCGGTTTTTTGTAGAAACCGGGTTTTTAAACTAGCTCAAAATTTAGTGTAAATTTTTGCTAAATCAGCCGCAGTTGCTTGCTAGCAACTCACTTACGCAAAACGCCCACGGGCTGAGGTGGAATTTCAGCCGTGATAACAGATGTATCCAAAGACGGCATTGTTTCGGTTACGTCACCTGTTGCGGGTTTAGCGATCCAGCTTAACGCGATCGCCGGAACTACGCCCAGAAGCACCGCTAGCGATGTCGGGAACCAGAACCGAGAATCCAAGGAAACTACAGTGATAATTGCTCCGAAAGCAAAGTTTACCAAATAAACAATTAAGGGCAAACCCAATTCCGATCGCTCTAATTTAATCGGTGTTTTTCTCCACAAGAAAGCTGCTACAGACATAAATAGCGCGCCCGTACCCATCCAGCCAGCCAAATTGCGGTAAGGCATCCCAAAGAAAGCCCCAAGTTCCTCAAACTCCCAAAAAGGCACAGAAGTTTGACTCATCGCCGGATCTAGTACAAAATCCCAAGCTGTTAGCAGCAAAGCACCAAGGGCGATCGCCCCTATTTGGCGCACCCAGTTGAGTTCACCTTTACCGCCAGCTACTCCAGCGCGAGCAATTATGTATGAAACCAGTCCCAGATAAAACCACGAGAGGGGAATTGTAAACGGAACCAGCCCTGCAATTTTGTAGCCCAAACCGCTCAAATAATGGTAGTGCCCGAAGGGAAAACCCGTACTCGTTCCCAACAACTCGCTACTCAAGGACAAAAACACAGAAGGCACTAAAAAAGCCAGAGTTGCACCCCAACCCAACGTCCGCAAGGCATAGAGAGCAACTGCTGCTGCACCAAAGATGATATAAACTACTCCACCCCCAGCCATCCCCCACTGGAATAGCGTTTGCCCTGCTGGTGGCAAACTCATCACCAATTCGGGACGGGGTAAAATCAGCAGCAAGCCTGCCAATCCAAAAGCCATTGACAAGACGTGGGCAATCAGGCAAAAGCGCTCAGCAATCAAAAGTTGCTTCATGGGACTCCTCGAAAAAATATTAGATGCAGAAAGCACTCTTAACAGTTTACAAACTTTAACAAAAAACCAACTGCATTTCAGTTAGTTGTCAGTTGTCAGTTGTCAGTTGTCAGTTGACTGTTGTCAGTTGACTGTTGACTGTTGACTGTTGACTGCCAGCTTGATGCCCGATGCCCGATGCCCGATGCCCGATGCCCGATGCCCGATGCCCGATGCCCGATGCCCGATGCCCCATGCCCAATGCCCGATGCCCCATCTTAAATTACTGCCAATTTCCCACTAGCACGAAAGGCGCCCAGAAATACGGATTCTGATACTGTGGGTTTTGCAACAGCGTTAATTGAGCGTTGCGGAGGGCTTCAGCTTTGCTGGTTTTAGTTAAAGCAAGCTGCTTGTAAAACTCAGCCATAAAGATAGCTGTAGATTCGTCGTTGACTTGCCAAAGGGTGGCGGCGGTGCTGCGGGCCCCCGATCGAATTGCGGCCCCCGCCAAACCCAAAGCCGCCCGGTTATCGCCAGAAGCAGTTTCGCAAGCACTCAAAACCAAAAGTTCGATCGGCTGTTGTTTCTCGCCAGTGCGGGCTCGCAGCAGTTGATCGAACTCCTTAACATTCACTTTCTGATCCCAAGTCACAATAAAAGTATCCGCCGCATTCGAGCTAAATTGACCGTGAGTTGCCAAATGGACGATCGGGTAAGATACCGCTTTAATTCGATCCTGCAATCGCCCGCTGACAAAATCTTCATTCAGCAGCGAAGTCGTCGGCATCTCGGCTGCAATTTGCTGAACTTCCTCCTTCACCCCCGGCAAAGCCGAGAAGCCTTGACGCGCTTCGGAGAGGCCAGCGGTGAGCACTTTTAACTTGACTTTGCTCAGCGGTTTCGGTGCCAGCAATTGCAATCCCGGCGCCAAAGCAATATTGTATTTTTCTACCAAAAACTTTTCACCGTCGTGCAGCACAGCCATCGGCAGATTCCGCAAGTAACCGTCGAGCACAAATACCAGGGTTTTAATCCCGGCGGCGGTCAAATCGGCCTCTGCGGGGCGGATTAACCAGTCATAAACCTGTTCGACGGGTTGCCTCCTGTTGCGGGGGAAAGCAGCAGGCCTGATGGCATTTTTGGCTTGTCTGAAGGCAGTTTCCAACTCGGCTTGAGACTTCACAGTAGTATACCGGCGCAGGGGTTTGCCGGGAATTGACAAAATTACCTCCAAACGATCGCTCAAAATAATCGGATAAATCACCGCCGCTGTAGGATCGATTTCCTCGATCGACTTTGGTTTAGCATCAGCGCAAGCATCCCGAAAAAAGTTGTCCAATTCCGCCAACTGCAAAGATTCCACCGTTTGGCGCGCCATTGTCAATTTAGCTTGACTGGGAGATTCCTCTTGCAAAAGCATCCCGACTAATTCCCGATAAACTGGTTCGGCACTTTCCCGAAACGAAAATTGCACTTCGGGATTGACTGTCACCAAATCGCCCCGCAGAGAAGACAATATATTGACAGCTTGAGTATATTGAGCGATCGCCCCTTCTGTATTTCCCTGAGCTTTCCGAATCCGTCCCAGTTGCCAAAACAATTGGTAAGCAATATCGGGAGATTGAAACGCCGGTGCTAAACTCAAAGCCTCAGTTGTGAGATTTTCCGCTTTCTGATACTGCTGTTGGATTTCCGATAGTTTGCCTTTCGCTGCCAGAATATAAGCTTGTATGCGTTTATCGCCCAAACTGTTTGCTCGTTCGACAGAGCGATCGAGCATTGTGTCAATATCGCTGAAACTCAAAGTTTTCGCAGGCGATTGAGCTAATTTCATCAAGCTTTGAGCTAGATTAATTTGAGCGTAAAGTCCGGCGCGGTTCGACCCAAGTTGAGCGACTTGAGGTTCGAGAGAACGCCACAAAGCCTCTGCTTCAGACCAATCTTTGCGATCGAGTAACAAACTCAATTGGTTTAACTTTGCCTGAATTTGTAGGGTCGATCGATCCGGCATCGCTTGGATCGATCGACCATAATACTCTAGGGCAAAGCGTTCCCAATCAGCCCGCTGTTCTGGTGTCAAACCCGGTTTATTGCTTTTAGCCCGTACCGTATTGCCCAGATTGAGATAAATTGCAGCCTCCTCTGATCGGCTACCTAATTTTTGGGCTGCTTCGAGGCCCGCCGAAAGCACATCCTGCGATCGTTCCAGTTGTCCCAAAACCCGCAGTACCCGCCCTAAAGCATGAGTTGCCCGGACTTGTTCTAGAGAAACAGATTGATTTTTCAAAGTTTCCAAACCCGCTGCCGAAACTTCGCAAGTTTGGTTTTCCAACTTGAAAGAAGCTAACAGCATTTTGCAAGCCCTGGGGTAAAGTCCGAGAAGTTCCCAAGCCCGACTTTGATTAATTTGAACTTGAAAAAGTTGGTTCTTTCTATCAATTTGCTCGAAAATTTTAGCAGCTTGCGTCCAAATCTCGATCGCATCTTGAGTCTGCCCGCGTTCAAGTTGCAACTGTCCTTGAATATTGAGAGTTTCAGCCAAAATCCGCTGCTGTTCGGGAGTGTTGGCTTGTGTTCGCACAGCCGACAAACTCGAATTTACAGCTTTTTCTGCTTCTTCCCAAAGCCCCAACTGCCCGTAGGTTGCAGCTAAATTGCTCAAAGCTGTGGCGCGATCGAGATTTTCGCCTTTTGCCTCAAACTGCGCCGCCGCTTGCTGCAACAAAGGTACAGCTTCCGAAAAACGTTCCTCTTGGTACAGAGTTCGAGCTTGTCGAACAAGCTGCACCGTTTGTGGTGGATTAACCTGAGCAATTCCAGGAGGAATCGCAATTGCTAGCAGACAGGAAATCACAAATAACAGAATTACTTGCCGGAGCGATCGGGTAAACTTCATAGTTAGAAAATAAAATTACAACCGCAGACACACCTACTAATTAACCCAAATATAGCGGTTCTCAAGCGTTGTGAGGTATGGGGACGAACCCTATGCCCTATGCCCTATGCCCTATGCCCGCCAGAGCACCTCATGTTACTGATAAAGGCTATACATCTTATTCTTCATCTGCGTTAATCCGCGTTAATCCGCGTTAATCTGGGGTTTAAAAAAAACCTAATTTCAACGCGGCACACAACCCGAACTCAATCGAGGATTGCGAGAGTCAGCAGCATTACCCGGATTATATCCAACAAGCATAACTTCTCCTTTCGCATTCACCACCCAACCTTGCGCCGGAACAACTTCCCGATCGGGGATTTCCCCTTCTTCCTTCTTCCCTCGATCGGTTACATCGGTTGTTAAATCCTCTACATTGCTCGTTGCATTTCTTCCTGCCTCTTCTACCCAAGGCAACGGCGATAGAGGGCTGCTGAGGGCATCATTAGGACTGGGTGGCACTCCTCCTTTCCCAGTGACGGTAAAGGCGCTCCCTGCCTCTTGCGTGCAGGGATTTGCAGCAATTAACGCAGTCGGATCGACAACATTTTGCGGCAGTTCCACTAAACCTTGAGCAGGATTCACCCCAGAAGAACTAAATGTTACAGTACCTTGCAAAGCCGGACCGCTACTTTGGGAAATAGCCGCAATATCGCTGGTAGGAACTAGAGAAGTTGGATTTACTTGTAGGGCCGCAAATTCAGCATCAGTCAGTCCTAAACTACTTCTGGCTTGTTCCCGTGTCACGGCTGAAAAACCAAAGATATTTGGCACATTTACCGTAACTTGACCGCCCCTAGCTGTGCGAGCGTTAGCTGTAATATCGCTATTTTCTCGTGGGAGAGCTACCAGAATATCGCTATTAATTCTGATATTTCCACCTTCAGAAATACCTGCATCCGTTGTAATTCTGCTACCGCGTCGCAACTGGATATCTCGCGCTTGGAGGTTAATATTTGCCCCAGTACCGGATACATTTGTGCCATCAATACTACCTTTAGTATCAAGGTTGATAGAATTGGCTACAACATTAATATTTCCAGCACGACCCGTACCCAAAGACTGAACATCCACCGTTGCTCCATCCCGGATACTCAATCGATTTACATTCAGATTCAGAGAGCCTGCATTCCCCGTAGTATTGGGATTGAAAATAGTAGAAAATCTGCCAGCCGAAGCCTCAATTCTACTGCTGAACCCATTGTTGTTCCCCATACCTTGCACTTCTACCCTAGAGGCATTAATTGTGATATCTCCGGCATCGGCTGCACCCAAAGAAGCCGCAGAAATAATCCCTCCATCCCGCACAGTCAGCATCGGTGTAGAAATGCGGATCTCGCCACCCCGACTGGCGGTTGTGGTTTGAGCCGACAGAAAGCTAGGAAACCGCTGTCCATCATCTAACATCTCAGAAGCACCCGTCACTTCTACCGACTCAGCAGCGCGAATTGTGAGATTGCCTCCAGGCCCGCCTGTTGCAGAAGACACCGTGTTACCAATCACTGTACCGCTCGCTGAGGTAATCCCTGCACCCTCCGAGACAATCAACCGTTTTGTGTCGATCGTAATATCCCCTGCTCTGCCGCTAGAGCCTATACTATTAGTACCAATAGCGGTTAGCGTCATAACGCCGGGAACTGTTCTAATAATCTCTACCGATTCAGATGCTCTAACCGTGATATTGCCCGAAGCTTTTTGACTGTAAGTTGAACTCGAGAGATTACCGCCATCGCGCACGGTTAAGCGTTGAGTATCAACAGTAATGTTTCCTCCTGCACCGGCACCAACTGCAAGCGAGCCGTTGTTAACTGTAGAAGCATCTATATCCACCGTCTGGGAACGGATTGCAATATTTCCACTATTGCCTGCACCAAAACTAGAAGCACCAGCCACTACCCCATCACGCAGCACTAGGTCTGGGGTAGTAATGGTAATGTCACCCGCATTACCACTGCCAGAATTGCTAGTTATCAAAAGAATTTGCCGATCGAAAGGGTTGACTTCTCCTGATACTGTAGAGTTACTGACAAACTGTTTGTAGCTCTCAAACCCAATGCCTATGAATTGTACTGAGTCGGTAGCAAATATATTCACAGCTCCCGCTGCCCCATCTCCCAGCGCTAAGGTGAAAATTTGCGACCCTCCCTCCGCCCGAAAATTTTGAGCATTGATATCAATGTTTTTTCCATCCAAATTTCCCAAAGTCAAAGAGTAAATTAGTGAACCGCTGAGGGCGATGTTCCCGCCTCGAATTTCGACTCTCCCACCCCCTAATCCGCTGCTGTTGATGAGTGAGTTGTTAGTTAATTGAATGTTGCCAAAGTTGGAAATTTTGTCATAGTTTAAACTTAATCCAAGCGGTGTTACACCAAATCCAACTAACCCCGGACTAGCGACGCTACCCAGCAAGATTTGTCCGGCAGATGCGGTGACAATTCCCTGATTTAATTCAATATTTCCGCCCACTAGGGCGAGAGTTTGTCCGGGAGCAACTCCTAAGCCCATGTTATTGAAAATCGGCGGGATTCCTGGGGGTAATTCCGGCAAATTTAATGCCTGTGCTGCTGAATTGTTAATGATTTTACCCGGATTTTCTCGAAAATTTAAACCGATAGGTATATTGACATTTAATAGCGGTACTGATTGCGGATTGCTGCTGCTGAATTGATAGCCATTATCGAAAACTACGCTATCGGCAGAACTTGCTAAAAAGGAGCCGCTTAAATCTAACCTCGCATTGGGCCCAAAAATAATCCCTTTGGGATTCAGCAAGAATAAATTAGCATTACCTTGAACTCCCAACACACCTAAAATATTGGAAGGATTGCCACCCGTAACGCGAGTAAAAATATTAACAATCCCGTTAGGATTGGCAAAATACGCTCCTCTGCCTTCACCCACGTTAAATTGTTGGAAACTGTGAAATAAATTTACTCCGCGAGTTGCACCACCTTCTATACTGTCCGATGGTAAATTTTTAATAGTTGCCGGAACAGTTCGCGAACTTTCAGCACCTAAACTATTATCGGGGATGATTTGGGCGACGGCCGGGAAAGGACACAGCAGTAAAAATGCAAAAAATAGGGCGTTCGATTGGCGGCGCATCTTTTAATTCCTGTTAATTTAGTATGAGGAAAATAGCGCTCGGGTAGCTAAAACCTGAAGATTACCTATTGAGGTACGCACACACCCGTCGATTTCGGACGGAGAATAGATGCACCACCACCTGAATTATACGCTACCAGGGTCACTTGTCCTCGATCGTCTATTACCCAACCTTGAGCGGGAATAATTTCTTTTTGCCGAATTTCTATGGATGTTCTTTCGCCTTCTACTTGCTGAGTTCCACCTACCGCTGGCTCCACCCACGGCAACGGCGATACAGGGCTGCTGAGGACATCATTAGGACTGGCCGGCACTCCTCCTTTCCCAGTAGCGGTAAACTCGCTCTCGGCCCCTTTGATGCAGGGATTTGTCGCAATTAACGCAGCCGGATTCACCACATTTTGTGGCAGTTCCACTAAACCTTGAGCGGGATTCACCCCAGAAGCACTAAATGTAACAGTACCTTGCAAAGCCGGGCCGCTACTTTGGGAAATAGCCGCAATATCGCTGGTAGGAATTAAAGATGTAGGACTTACTTGCAACGCTGCAAATTGAGCATCTGTTAATCCCAAATTACCTCGCACCTGTTCGCGAGTGACTGAGGTAAACCCGAAAACATTGGGGACATTAATATTAACGCGACCACCTTGGGCCGATCGCGCATTAGCCGTAATATCGCTATTTTCGTTGGGGAGAGTCACCAGAATATCGCTTTTAATGTTGATATTGCCGCCCTCAGAAATACTTGCATCCGTTGTAATTCTGCTGCCTCGGCGCAACTGGATATCCCGTGCTTCGAGGTTAATATTGGCTCCTGCACCGGATTCAGTTCTACCGTCAATGCTGCTTTGATTGTCAAGGGAAATTGAATCGGCTTTCACGTTAATGTTACCAGCTCGTGCTGAACCCAATGCTTGCAGATTGAGAGTTCCCCCATTGCGAAGAATCAATTGCCCGACATTCAGATTCAACGAACCTCCGTTAGCCGTAGCATTGGGATTTCTAACGCGAGAGGCAATCCCAACAGAAGTCTGAATTTGACTGTTAAATTCACCTTGACCCCCATTACCAATAATTTCTACACGCCCCGCATCGATCGTAATGCTTCCGGCATCTCCTTTGCCTAAAGATGCAGTAGTCATAACTCCCCCACCTCGGAGAGTCAATACGGGTGTAGAAATATTCATACTTCCTCCCCGATTAGCTGCGTTGGCATCAGCGGAGATAAAACTAGGGCCCCGACTGCCGTTCGCCAAAACACCAGAAATACCCTCTATTGTTACCGACTCACTGGCCCTAAGTGTCAAATTACCTCCTTGTCCCCCAGTTGTATTCAAGGGTTGGTTGCCAACAACCGATCCGCTAGATAAACTAATTCCGGCTCCGTCAGAGATCCTCAAGCGCTTCGTATCGATATTAATGTCCCCAGCTTGCCCATTCACACCGCCTGCCGTTGAGGCGATTAAGGTTGCTACGGGACTTCGAGGAGGAGTCCGCAGCACTTCTACTGCTTCATTCGCTTTAATGTTAATATTCCCCGATGATCCTCGATCGCGAGTTATGGTGAGTAAAGCAGAACCATCACTTACGGTTAAACGCTCTCCCTCAAAGGAAAAATCTCCTCCCTCACCCGCACTTCCGGCAAATGTGCCGCTGTTGACCGCAGAACTGACTTGATCGAAAACCCTAGCACGGATTGTTATATTTCCGGCGTTACCACTACTGAAGGTGCCGGTAGTCAATGCACTTCCATTGTTCATCAACAGTTTTCCGGTGTCGATTGTAATGCTTCCGGCATTTCCCCTGCCAGCAGTGCCAGTGATTAGGACAATTTGGGGGTCAAAAGCGGCGATCGATCCAGATAGCAAATACTTACCGGCAAAAACTGTATAGGGAGCCAATCCAATCCCGTTCATTTCTACTGAATCGGTAGCGCTGATGTTGACAGCGCCCCCCGCACCATTTCCTGCTGTCAGCGTGGAGATTTGCGCCCCACCTTGGGCCCGAAACTGTTGAGCGTTAATATCGATACCCCTGCCGTCGATATTTCCCAAAGTCAGTGCATAAATTCGCCCACCGTTGAGGTTGACATTTCCACCTCTAATATCGACTTTGCCGCCACCGATTCCACTGGTGTTGATCGCTGAGCCATTGGTTATTTCTATATTACCAAAGTTGGAAATCTTGTCATAGTTTAAACTTAGTCCAAATGGCGTTGCCCCCAATCCAACCATCCCCGGACTAGCGACGCTACCGAGCAAAATTTGTCCGGTTGATGCAGTGAGTGTTCCCTGATTTAATTCTATATCTCCTCCCACTAGAGCGATAGTTTTTCCTGCCTCAACTCCTAAGCCCATTTTAGTGAAAATCTGCGGGATTCCAGCGGGTAATTGTGGTAAATTCAAGGCTGGTGCTGCTGAAGAGTTAATGATTTTTCCCGGATTTTCTCGAAAGTTTAAACCGATAGGTATATTGACATTTAACAGCGGTACTGATTGGGGATTGCTGCTGCTGAATTGATAGCCATTATTGAAAACTACGCTATCTGCTGAACTTGCTAAAAATGAACCGCGCAAATCTAGCCTCGCATTGGGGCCGAAGACAATTCCTTTGGAATTGAGTAAGAATAAGTTGGCATTCCCTTGCACTCCCAACACACCTAAAATATTAGAAGGATTGCCACCCGTAACGCGGGTAAAAATATTCGCAATCCCGTTAGGATTGGCAAAATATGCTCCTCGGCCTTCACCCACGTTAAATTGTTGGAAACTATGAAATAAATTGGCTCCGCGAGTTGCACCGCCAGTGATTCTATCTGAGGGTAAGTTGTTGATAGTATCGGGAACTGTGCGCGAACTTTCCGCGCCCAGGGTATTATCGGGGATGATTTGGGCGATCGCAGGGACAGGACACAGCAGTAAGAATGCAAAAAATAGGGCGCAAGATTGGCGGGGCATCTTTTAAGTCTGGTTAATTTAGTATTAAGAAAATAGCGAGGGACTAGCTACAACCTGAAGAGTACCTATTGAGGTACGCAAACACCCGTTGATTTCGGACTGCGAAGAGATGCACCATTACTTGAATTATACGCTACCAGCGTGACTTTTCCTTGCTCATCTATTACCCAACCTTGAGCGGGAATAATTTCTGTTGGCCGAACTTCTATGGATGTTCTTTGACCTTCTATGTGCTGACTTCCACCTACGGCTGGTTCCACCCAATTAAACTGGCTAGAATTGCTGCTGAGAACATCATTAGGACTCGATGGCACTCCTCCTTTCCCAGTAGCGGTAAATGCGCTCTCTGCCTCTTGCGTGCAGGGATTTGCAGCAATTAACGCAGCCGAATCGACCACATTTTGCGGCAGTTCCACTAAACCTTGAGCAGGATTCACCCCTGAAGTGCTAAATGTTACAGTACCTTGCAAATCCGGGCCGCTACTTTGGGAAATAGCCGCAATATCGCTGGTAGGAATTAGAGAAGTAGGACTTACTTGCAACGCTGCAAATTGAGGATCTGTTAATCCCAAATTACCTCGAACCTGTTCCCGAGTGACTGATGTAAACCCGAAAACATTAGGGACATTAATATTAACCCGACCACCGGCGGCCGATCGCGCATTGGCTGTGATGTCGCTGTTTTCTTGCGGGAGGGCGACCAGAATATCGCTTTTAATGTTGATGTTGCCACCCTCAGAAATACTTGCATCCGTTGTAATTCTGCTGCCTCGGCGCAACTGGATATCTCGTGCTTCCAGGTTAATATTTGCTCCGGGACCGGATTCAGTTCTACCGTCAATGCTGCTTTGATTGTCAAGAAAAATTGAGTCTGCTTTGACGTTAATGTTACCAGCCCGTCCCGAGCCCAAAGCTTGCAGATTGAGTGTTCCTTCATTGCGAAGAATCAATTGCCCGACATTCAGATTCAACGAACCTCCGTTAGCCGTAGCATTGGGATCGATAATCTCAGATGCAATCCCAACGGAAGTCTGAATTTGACTGTTAAATTCACCTTGACCCCCATTCCCAATAACTTCTACACGACGCGCATTTATTGTGATGCTTCCGGCTTCTCCGCTGCCTAAAGATGCAGTGCTAATAACTCCCCCACCCCGGAGAGTCAGTACAGGTGTAGAAATGTTGATACTCCCTCCCCGATTAGCAGTATTGGCATCAGCGCAGATGAAACTGGGATTCCGACTCCCGTTCGCCAAAACTCCAGAAATACCCTCGACTGTTACTGACTCAGTGGCCCTAACTGTCAAATTACCTCCGGGCCCCCCAGTTGTATTCAACGGTTGGTTTCCCACAACTGCTCCGCTAGATAAACTAATCCCGCCTCCTTGGGAGATAATCAACCGCTTCGTGTCGATATTAATGTCCCCGGCTTGCCCATTCACACCGCTGGCAGTTGAGCCAATTAAACTTGCTACGGGACTTCCAGTGGGAGTCCGCAGCACTTCTACTAATTCATTCGCTTTAATGTTGATATTCCCCGCTCCTCCTTCACCGCGGGTGATGCTGATCACACTAGCACCATCGCTTACGGTTAAACGTTTTCCCTCAAAGGTGATATTTCCTCCCCTACCGGTACTCCCCAAAAGTGGGCCGCTGTGGATTGCAGAAGCGAGCATATCTAAAACCCCGGCACGGATGGTAATATTTCCGGCGTTGCCAGCACCTAACGTGGTGGTAGTCAATGCGCTTCCATTGTCCATCAGCAATCGTCCCGTGTCGATCGTGATGTTTCCGGCGGCTCCCATGCTATTAGTGCCAGTTATCAGCAGAAGTTGTGGGTCAAAAGGGTCGAAAGAGCCAGATACCGTATATTTACCACCAAAAACTCTATAGTTATCTAATCCAATTCCGTTCATTTCTACTGAGTCGGTAGCACGGATATTGACAGCGCCCGCTGCACCACTTCCTGCTGTCAGCGTGGATATTTGCGTTCCACCTTGGGCCCGAAAATTTTGAGCGTTAATATCGATACCCCTGCCGTCGATATTTCCCAAAGTCAGTGCATAAATTCGCCCATTGTTGAGGTTGACATTTCCACCTCGAATATCGACTTTGCCGCCACCTAGTCCACTGGTGTTAATCACTGAGCCGTTGGTTATTTGAATATTACCAAAGTTGGAAATCTTGTCATAGTTTAAACTTAATCCAAATGGCGTTGCCCCCAATCCAACCATCCCCGGACTAGCGACGCTACCGAGCAAAATTTGTCCGGTAGATGCAGTGAGTGTTCCCTGATTTAATTCAATATCTCCGCCCACTAGGGCGATAGTTTGTCCGGGAGCAACTGAAGCGCCCGTGTTATTGAAAATCGGCGGAATTCCCCGAGGTAATTGTGGTAAATTCAAGGCTGGCGCTGCTGAAGAGTTAATGATTTTACCCGGATTTTCTCGAAAATTTAAACCGATAGGTATATTGACATTTAACAGCGGTACTGATTGAGGATTGCTGCTGCTAAATTGCTCGCCATTATCGAAAACTACGCTATCAGCCGAACTTGCTAAAAATGAACCGCGCAAATCTAACCGAGCATTGGGGCCGAAGACAATTCCTTTGGGATTGAGTAAGAACAAGTTAGCATTCCCTTGCACTCCCAACACACCTAAAATATTAGAAGGGTTGCCACCAGTAACGCGGGTAAAAATATTGGCAATTCCGTTAGGATTGGCAAAATATGCTCCTCTGCCTTTACCCACGTTAAATTCTCGTAAACTGTGAAATAAATTTACTCCGCGAGTTGCACCGCCTTCTATTCTGTCCGATGGTAAGTTATTAATCGTATCGGCAACTGTCCGCGAACTTTCTGCACCCAAGCTATTATCGGGGATGATTTGAGCGATCGCAGGGACAGGAAACAGCAGTAAGAATGCAAAAAATAGGGCAGAAGATTGGCACTGCATCTTTTAAATCGGGTTAATTTAATATTATAAAAATAGCGAGGGATTAGCTACAACCTGAAGAATACCTATCGAGGTACGCAAACACCCGTCGATTTCGGACTGCGAAGAGATGTACCACCACCTGAATTATAGGCTACCAGCGTCACTTTTCCTTGCTCATCTATTACCCAACTTTGAGCGGGAATAATTTCTGTTGGGCGAACTTCTATGGAGGCTAGGGGGCCTTCTACTTGCTGACTCCCACCTACCGCTGGTTCCACCCACGGCAACGGTTCTTCTGCGCTGCTGAGAACTTCATTAGGACTCGGTGGCAATCCCCCCCGACCAGTCACAGTAAACTCGTTCTCGGCCCCTTGGATGCAGGGATTTGCAGCAATTAACGCAGCCGGATTGACCACATTTTGCGGCAGTTCCACTAAACCGTGAACGGGATTCACTCCAACAGAACTAAATGTTACCGCCCCTTGCAAAGCCGGGCCGCCACTTTGGGAAATCGCGGCGATGTCGCTGCTGGGAAGCAGAGATGTAGGACTTACTTGCAACGCTGCAAATTCGCCGTCACTGACCCCCAACCTGCTTCTGACTTGTTCGCGACTCGCTGATGTAAAACCAAAAACATTGGGGACATTGATATTGACGCGGCCGCCGCCTGCTGTGCGGGCGTTGGCTGTGATGTCGCTGTTTTCTTGCGGGAGGGCGACAAGAATGTTGCTGTTGAGGTTGATATTGCCGCCGTCAGAAGTGCCTGCATCCGTGGTAATTCGGCTGTTGCGGCGCAATTGGATGTCTCGCGCTTGCAGGTTAATATTTGCTCCAGTACCGGATACAGTCGTGCCGTCAATCATCGCTTTGTTATCAAGAGCGATCGAATTTGCGACAACATTAATATTACCAGCGCGTCCGGTTCCCGTAGCCTGCACCGTCACTGTAGCTCCATCTCTGACAATTAGTCGATCGGCATTCAGATTCAACGAACCGGCATTTGCAGTAGCATTAGGATTAGTACCAAATATCTTGCCCACCGAAGCATCAATTGTACTGACAAACAGACCATTATTTCCGCTGCCGCTGACTGAAATGCGATCGGCATTAACAGTAATATTCCCCACATCTCCAGAGCCCAAAGAACTCGTAGAAACTATCCCCCCATCCCGCACGGTTAGGCTTGGCGTATCAATCCGAATATCCCCGCCCCGACTCGAACTCAAAGTTCCAGAAGTCAACCCACTCGCATTCTGAATTCCGCTGCTCAAAAGTTGAGAAATGCCTGAAATTTCTACTGATTCACTAGCCCTAACTGTTAAGTTTCCAGCAGGCCCGCCCTCCTGAGAAAACAAAAACCTGCCCACTAAAACACCCGTTCCTAAAGTAAAAGCAGAACCTCCAGAAAGAGTCAAGCGCTTCGTATCAACGTTAATATTCCCCGCCCTTCCGTTAGAACCGATACTCAGCGTGCTGATTCCAGTTGACACAACTGTTCGCGGGCCGGTGTTAGACAATTCTACCGATTCAGCAGCTTTAATGTTGATATTCCCCGACGGGCCGCTGCTGTAACTTGTAGTACCCAGAAGAGAACCGTCGCGCATAATTAATCGATTGACATCAATAGTAATACTTCCTCCCGCACCGGTACTTTCTTTCGCTGTCCCGTTGTTGATTCCAGAACCCACCATCTCAAAAGTATTGGCGCGAATGATTAAGTTTCCGCCATTTCCACCGCCAAAAGTTATCCCGCTACCTACTACCCCATTGTTGAGCAGCAGGCGGTTGGTGTCGATCGTAATATCGCCCCCCGAACCAGCACCAGCACTAGCATTAAACAGCATAATTAGCTGATCGAAGGGGTCTGCGGTTCCCGATACCAGATACTTAATTACAACTTGTTGATAGCCATCAACTCCCAGCCCGCTCATTTCTACTGAATCTGCCACGCGCAAGTTGATATTACCTCCTGCACCATCTCCGAGAGTCAGGGTAGAAAATTGCGTTCCGTTTTGCACTCGCAAATTTTGGGCGTTGATATCGATACCTCTACCGTCAATATTTCCCAGTGTCAGCGCATAAATTCGCGCCGCGCTGAGGGTGACATTTCCACCTTTTAACTCTACTCTGCCGCCCCCAATTCCGCTGGTGTTAATAAGTGTTCCATCAGATATTTGAATATTGCCGAAGTTCGGAATATTGTCATAATTAACAGTTAAATTACCCTGCGGAGTAACAGGAGAAGTCAGTGCAAAATTAACTAAACCGGGACTAGCGACGCTACCGAGTAAAATTTGTCCGCCGCTGGCCGTTAAATTGCCGCCTTGCAATTCGATGTCGCCGCCAATCAGTGCTAAAGTTTGACCGGGTTCTACTGCTAAACCAACCCGATCGCTAATTGGGATTGCCACAGCAGAGGCTGGGAGGTTTACCTTTCCTATAGCCGTCGATTGATTGACAATTGCACCGGGATTCTCTCTAAATCTTAAACCAACGGGAATATTAACGGTTAACAGCGGGGATGTTTGCGGGTTGGTGCTGCTGAATTCAAAGCCGTTATTAAACACAATGCTGTCAGCCGTTGAACCGATAAACGAACCGCGCAAATCTAAGCGCGCATTCGGGCCGAAGACAATCCCTTTTGGGTTAATTAAAAATAAGTTGCCGTTGCCTAAAACTCCCAGAGTTCCTAAAATATTGGAAGAGTTTGGGCCCGTAACGCGGGTGAATATGTTGGTAATTCCGCTGGGATTGTCAAAATAAGCTCCCCGCCCTTCACGGATGTTAAATTCGCGCAAGCTGTGAAAGAGGTTAACGCCGCGAGTTGCGCCGCCAGTGATTCTATCTGAGGGTAAGTTGTTGATTGTATCGGGAACTGTGCGCGAACTTTCCGGGCCCAAAGTGCCGTCTGGGGTGATTTGGGCGATCGCACTTCCGGGAAAAAGGCACAAATAACAACTCAAAAGTAAAAGGTAAGTCCATCCTGAAATATAGCGGTTTTCAGTTGAGGTAAGTAGAGAGATATGGTAGGAAGACGACCCGGCTAAGGCGTGAAGACTTAAGACCAAAATCCCTAATAAATGTCGCTTGTAGTCGAGTCTATTTTCCCCTAATTCATGGGGAATTAGGGGGGCGTTGAGAAGATTTATTGTCTCCCCCTTATTAAAGGATCGACACTTATATAAAAACAAGAGATACGGTAGGTTGGGTCTTAAATTTTCACGTCTTGGCACAGTCTTGTCGCTACTGTATTTCAGATAGTTTAAAACTGCTGTATAGTATTGGTCTCGGTCTTTTAGTCCGTTAATTTTGGGTAATTGCCAGAAGTAGAGATATGGGAAAACCATAATTAACCTTTTGTTAGCTGACCACAGCGAGAAATTTTAAAGAATTGGCTATTTTCTGGTCATCCGCATTGGTGACAACTTAAGCCTCTAGCCCGCCAGGGAATGAATTTCACGGGGCTTTTAGCTGCCGTTTTCGCTAGGAGGACTCAGAAGAAGATTTTTACACTAAATTAGTCCTGATAGCGAGGACTTTAGCTTTGATATCATGTCCGATCGATTAACCATCATATCCCGGTCGGGGCGGGTTTTTGAGATTGTCAATTGTTGGCAGGTATTCTTGGTGAGGGGAGTCCCTGCAAAAATCGCGGTCGCTCGACCGGACATGATATGAGACAGGGGTTTCAACCCCTGCCCGACTGAAAGTTTGACGTGTGTGTGGTAACTGAGATGTTGCACCATTGTCAATAAGCCTTTTAGGAACGGGCTCTGGGGCCCGTTCCACAAGAAAATCTACTCTTTGTGGAACAGGCCGAACAGCCTGTTAAGCGAGAATGGTGCAAGATGTCACATCAATTCGGGTTGCACCGGAATGATATAGCTTTGGTTGTAGGCCACCAATGGAAACAAGCAATCCCTTTAATAGACCTCTTGCAAAAATAACTAGGACAGGCTCTGGGGCCCATCCCACAAGAGTTATTTTTTCTTGTGGGATGGGCCCCAGAACCCGTCCAATAAATTTATGAAAAGGACTTTTGCAAGAGGTCTAATGTAAAATGCGATCGCTGTTAGATACCCGATTTCTTAAAGAAGTGGGATATCTGAGTATTCTGTTTTTTAGGTGGGTTTACCTATAATAACTTTCTGCATTTGTCACGCCTATCGCTAGGGTTACTCATAAGCCAAGTAGCTCGCGGATATAAGCTGGAGCAGGATGACCTCCTGTAATCCCTTCGTGGTCGTAAAAGTTTTCGCTGACAAACTTCGGGTCTAGAATTGCTTGGGCTAAGTCCTTAGAGAACAGGATGCACTCTGTATGCAGCCCAGCCCCGTTGCAATAGTTGCCAGATAGATAAAAAGTGCGAGCGTGTGAAATATCATCGTACAAATCACTGCGGTTTTGTGGCGGGTTCCAGCTACCAATCTGCTTGAGTTGGATGTAGCGTTGCGCCTCTAGTGCTTCCGGTGTAAACTTGCAGTGTAAGAACGTCGCCCGCGCTACTTCGCCGTTAGTTTGCGACAGGATGTGTTGTCGAAAATATTGGCTGCTCGTAGTTAGCGGATTCACTGTAACGTAAAAATCTTTTGCATTTTCTTCACCCAACTGCGGTTGATGTTTGTTCGCTGAATAAGTCATGTGATAGGGCTTGAACATCCCATCAAATTTGACCCAATCCGGCCATTCAACTTGCTCAGAGTTCAAAGCATAGTTGTGGTAATCGTATATACGCACGTTGTAAGCGCAGATGAAGTCCCATATGGGCGGAACTTGATTCGGGTCATCGTTTGCATAAACTACGCAAGGTACATAGCGAAATGCTTTGGTTTTTTGCAGGAGTTTGTTTGAGTTGAAGGTTAGGGAGTCTGCTATCCGTTCTACTTGATAAGCTGGAGTGCAAAAAACAACTTTATCGTAATAACTACACTCTCCATAATTAGAGTAAACATAGGCTCCTTTTCCGTGGCTGCATACTTTGATACCATCACTTGCTAACTGTATATTGACCCGACAGTCCTTGATGAGCTTTGCCGCGAGAAATTCCAGCCATTTCTGACAACCTTGGTTGAAAAACTTGCGTTCGTTGTCTTTGTTTGGTCGATTGGGATGTAAAGCTAAACCCTCCTGAAGTACATAGTAGTGCGACACCAACCACATCGGCATATCCAGTACCGGAGGTCGCCCCACTGAACTTTCTTCATAGGTAAAGAACATGGCGTTGATACGCGGCAGCAAAGCTAGCTTAACGAATGGCTTGTATTTGATGTCTGTGAAATATTTCTGGATAAATTGCTCGACAGTAATTTTAAATGCTGAAGATTGATTGTCCTCGTTTTTGTACCAGTCCTTCACAAATTTCTCAAAGTCCTCAAACCCTTGTTTTATTTTGCCTAGCGTTTCATCGTCTAGATTGTGACCGGAAATATCGCCATTATTGTTAATTTTAAAGCCCTAACTATCTTCTGGGGTTGCACCGTAATAGAAAAAGGATGCTTCATTCACTAATTCCCCTATATACCGATCTAGAGGTATATCGATTTCTTTCCAAAGATCGAGCATGGCATTATAGGTATTAATGTTAAAGTCATTAACTCCCATATCTACCCATGTATTTGGGCGATCGAGTCGTGAAAGAGCGAGTTCTTGAGTTAGGGCATTTCCCCCAACGCGATCGGCTTGTTCGTAAACAACAATCTCTATGTTGCCCTTACTATATTTGTGCAGGTAATAAGCAAGGGAAAGACCAGAGACACCTGCGCCAACGAGCGCAATTTTCATACTGAACTTCTAGATGGATAATTTTTAATTTACCATTAAAAGTTCAATTTTTTCTAGTTTCTGCCGAATCTCCTGCACGGGTTGGGCGGTGAGAAAATTTTGTTTTATTTGTTCGGATTGCAATCGGGATCGTGTATGCTCAATTACTTGCAAAGCTTGGCGATAAGCAGTCATTGCTTTCTCAGTTTGCCCGCAGTGAGAGTGTAAATCTCCCATAGCTGTATAAGTTTTCCAGAGTTGGGGAGGATTACCGAGTTCTTCGGCAAGCGCGATCGCTTTTTCTAAGCATTCCTGCGATCGTTCAATATTACCTTGAGCGAGGAAGGCTTGACCCATTAACCGCAACCCTTTGACGATATTTTTGCGGGTTTTTGTCGGTTCGGCTAGCTGTAGGCACTCCTGGGCTAACCTCAGCGCTGCTTCTGCATCTCCCTGTATCAATCGCAATTCGCCCAAGCTGTGACAGCAGTGCTGCAAGTAGCGCCACTTCATCCATTCTTCGCCCCACTTCCCGGATTGTTGGGAATCGCGATAAACCATCAGTAACAAAGATTCGGCCGTAATTAAATCTTCTATCAGCAGATAGCAATCCCCCAAATTTATCGCGGCATTGCGAATAATTTCTGGGTCGCCTATTTTCCAAGCAGACTGCAATCCATCTTGATTGTATGGGATAGCTGTTTCTATGTTGTAAAGTTCGCTGTACAGCCAACCTAAAGTATTGAGGATGCGACTTTTCCAAACTTTGTCACCGAGGCGATCGCTTAATTTTAATGCCGTTTCCAAGTCAGAAAAAGATGCTTCATATTCACCCTTACCGCAGCGAGTAATTCCTCTTTCCCATAAGTTCATCATCCAGACGAGGAGGATATTGTCATCTCGGCCAATTGCGACTCCCCGATCACCTAATTGGTGTGCGGGTTCGTATTCTCCTTTCCAATTATAAACTAGACCCAGCATAAAAGTATTCAGACCTTCCTGAATTTTATCACCAGTCTCCTGACTCCAATTTATTCCTTGAGAAAAACAACCAAAAGATTCATCTAGCTTTGCCGTCACGCCATAGATGTAGCCCATGACAAATTGGCTGGCGGCCAGCATACTTTTGTAGTCGATTTCTAATGCCAAGTTATAAGCTTGTTGGGCATATTCCAGGGCGGGTTCGAAGTCATGGGCCCAGAACAAACCATACCCGATGTTGTAAAGTGCTTCTGCTTCCTGCTCTCTGTCACCTCGACGGCGACAGATTTCCAACATATTTTGATACGCAGCAATTGAAGGCTGGAATTCACTCAGGAGAAAGTGAACTTGTCCCACTCCTGCATAAATCGAAATTAAAGTATTGTCATCTACAGAATTTCCCAGTTGTTCGCAAACCGTTAAGGCTCGCTTGTAATGAGATAGCGCTTCGGGATTAACATAAGCTTGCTGTGCTTTTTGTCCGGCTTTAACCAAATAACCCAGTGCTTTTTCCCAGATTTCTGCCTGCTCGAAATGATAGGCGAGAATCTCATAATATTCTGGCATATCCTTACCATAATGTTGCTCGTACCAATCAGCCACCCGTTGATGTAACGATCGTCGCTGGGCAAACAACATCAGGTTGTAAGATACTTCTTGAGTGATGATATGTTTGAAAATGTAAGCTAATTCTGGCTCTGGTGTCATCAGCGGTGTCAGATCGAAGACTGCCAGTTGTTTTAGATACTCTGTTAATTGCTTTTTATCTGCTTCGATGGGGTGCACTTCTTGCAATATTTGTAAGCCAAAGGTGCGTCCGATCGCACTCGCTACTTTTAAGGTAAGCTGCATAGAAGGAGAAAGGCGATCGATGCGACTGGTAATCACCCCCTGAACCGTATTTGGCAAGTTCAAACTGTCTAAATCAGAGACTCCGGGTGGGAGGTTACACTTACCGTCTCGAATCACAATTAAACCGGCATCACGCAGCGCATAAGCGATTTCTTCGCTGAAAAAAGGATTTCCCTGGGCTTTTTGAGCAATTAAATTGGTCACTGATGGCGGTAGGGTGTTTACTCCCAAACGCTGACAGACGAGTTGCAATGTATCTGACTCATCTAGTACCTGCAATTTTAAATGCTGGGTGTGCGGAGATTGGAGTAATTGCAGGTAGTCATCGGGGGGTTTTTCTGTCAGAGGGCGCGTGGATATGGTTAATAGTAAGTGTTGAATTTGTTGGCTGACTTGCAATGCGAGTGTCCAAGAAGCAGAATCTAACCAGTGTGCGTCCTCTAACACCAATAGTTGGGGCGATTTCCGAGCAGCAATTTGTAAAACTTCAACTAAAAACTTGTGCGTTTGATCTGCCCGTTCTTTGCCGCTGAGAGATGCGGTCATCTCAGTTTCTAGGAAATCGAAAGGTAGCACGATATTAAGCAATGGTGCTAACTCTAAACTCTCCGGTTTTTCTGCCAAAAATTCTAAAACTTTTTGGTGGTTATTGCTTGAGTATTTTTTGTTAGCTGTTTCCTGTTCTCGATCGCTTGTTGGTTGTTGAATTTCTAGATGGTTTTTGTCTTCTAAGTCTAAATTGAACACCTGACTGAAGACTTGGCGCCAAACATAGTAAGGGGTAGATTTTTCAATCGCATCCGCATTTCCGAATAAAATCCCTAGTTCCTCCCCCCGGGCGGCTGCCATAAAATCTTCTACTAACCGAGATTTACCGATACCCGGTTCGCCGGAGATAATTAAAACTCTACTAATATTGTTTTCTAAAAAAGCTTGTAGTTGAAATGCCAGTTGCGATCGCTCAAGAGCGCGACCGACCATCTGACTCTGGTATTCTAAAGTTGTATGACTGGATTTAGCTGCGATCGACTCACCCGTAGGACGATAAATTTTAATTGGCTGGGCTTTGCCTTTAACTCGAATTGGTTCTAAAGATTCAAACTGCCAACTCTTTTGGGCTTCCCGATAAGTCATCTCATCGCATAAAATCTCGTTAGTTGCAGCTTGCATCAATCGTGCCGAGAGGTTCACCACATCTCCCAATACGGTATATTCCCGTCGGCATTCGTTACCCACAGTCCCGCAGTAAACTCGACCTGTGGTGACACCAATCTTGGAATCAAAACCCAGACTCCGCAATCTCACTTGTATCGCTTGTGCTGCCTGGACACCTCGTACAGCATCATTTTCATGAGACATTGGCGGCACACCAAAAGCTGCGATCGCTACCAAACCCTTATCATCCATCATCACTTTTCGCAGAGTCCCTTCATACTGAAACAAGACACTCTGGATAGTCTGGGTACAGGACTGAATCTGTTTTAAAGCCGCTGGGGTCAAGTCTTTTACTGGCGGTAGTCCGATAAACAATACCGTCACTCGGCGGAGTTCCGACAGCCACTGGCTTTGTCCTGCATCGAGTCGCGCTAGAATATCTGGGGATATATAACCCCGCAAAGCGTTTACCATTTCTGGCATTAAGATTGGGCAATTGGGATTGGAGAATTGCAATTGAAAAATTGGAAATTGGGAAGAGGAATCCTCAAGTTTTCCTGGTGTTAATAAGTTCTTTTCTTCTACTCCTAAATTGCTCCTAAATTGTGCTTTGATCTCCTTTTTCAAATCATTCAATCTCACAACTCCCGACTCTAGGAGAGTCCCTTCGTAGTAATGTTGAATCAGCGTCCAACCTTCAGGAGAAATACAGGCTTCGCCCGATTTTGCTTGGACTTCAGCTAGCGCCATTTGACCCAGAGGTTGACCAGCGACTAAATATTCCCAAGATCCGTTTACCCCACCAACGTGCAGACTCATTAAATCTCCTGCAGCAACACCGATATGCAGGGTAAGACTAACGTCTCCAGCAACGTAATGGCTGAGTTTTTTGAGAATTGCCAAGCTACACTCAGCAGCGCGGTAAGTTGCTGTCACCAGTGGCTCGTCCGTGGCGGGCCAAATCGCCAACATGGCATCTCCAGCAAACTGAATGATATCGCCACCGCGATCGGTAATCAGTTCAATCAGTTGTCCAAAATAGGCGTTCAGATGCTTGGTTAGTTCTTCTGCACCATCAGGCCCGCTTTGCGCTAGCCGTTCGGTGAGGGCTGTGAATCCAGAAATATCGGTAAACAAAACTGCCGCTTTTAAGTGTTCTTGCAGCGGTGTTCGTAAGATTTCTGAGTGGACTGCGATGCGTTGCAGTAGACTCTTGGGCGCATAGCTGGCCAAAATTTCTTGGAGTCCAAGCATATAGAGTGTTTTAACTGATGTTCGAGTTTTGAATTGCTTTTAGATGCACCCTTAATATCTATTTTCACCGTCTATTGTGATTGTAGCAGACCTGAATCTTACTAGAATCCATTACAGATAGTCCCGTACATTGTCCGAAACAATTGTGACTGTATAGAAAAATTTGCTAGGCAAGATTTTGACTTACCTCAATAAAGATGCTGGCGGGCGATGGTAGCTTTAGAGAATGGCAACAGTCAACAGTCAACAATCATTCCGGTGTTATACCAATTTTATATGAGACCCCGTAGAATATGATCCTCCCTAACCCCCCTTAATAAGGGGGATTTAGGGGGAGCGAAATATATGCAACTTCACATTAAATTGGTATTACCGGAATTAATATCATTCTCCTGCAACCGGAAACTATGTGAGTGAGTTGTAATCAATGGGTCATCGGGGCGGACAAACCGATACAGAATGCCTCGTGCGATCGTCCAATTGACCCGCAACTTGATTCGCCACAAGCATAACTTCTCCTCGAGCATTTACCACCCAACCGCGAGCCGGAACAACTTCCCGATCCTGGATTGGCCCCAATTCCGTCTTCCCTCGATCGGTTACATCCCGTACATTGCCCGTTGTCGAACTTCCTGCCTCTTCCACCCACGGAAACGGCGATGGAGCGCTGCTGAGGGCATCATTAGGACTCGGTGGCACTCCTCCTTTCCCAGTGACGGTAAATGCGCTCTCGACCCCTTGCGTGCAGGGATTTGCCGCAATTAAAGCTGTCGGATCGACAACATTTTGCGGCAGTTCCACTAAACCTTGAGCGGGATTGACGCCAGAAGCACTAAATGTAACAGTACCTTGCAAAGCCGGGCCGCTACTTTGGGAAATGGCGGCGATGTCGCTGGTGGGAAGCTCAGATGTAGGAGTTACTTGCAAAGCTGCAAATTGAGCGTCGCTCAGCCCCAACCGATCTCTCACCTGTTCGCGGCCCGCTGCTGCAAAGCCCAAGATATTCGGGACATTGACATTAACGCGGCCACCTGCAGCGCTGCGAGCGTTGGCGGTGATGTCGCTATTGTTTTGCCCCACTAGGATATCGCTGTTGAGGGTGATGTTACCGCCGTCGGCAGCACCCGCATCGGTGGTAATTCGGCTGTTGCGGCGCAATTGGATGTCTCGCGATCGCAAGTTAATATTAGCCCCGATACCCGATACAGTCGTGCCGTCAATACTGCCTTTGTTGTTGAGGGCGATCGAATCTGTGACAACATTGATGCTGCCAGCCGCCCCCGTTCCATAACTCTGGACGCTAACCGCTGCGCCGTCTCGGACACTCAACCTGCCCGTTGCAATGCTCAAGCTTCCCGCCGCACCAGATGGAGGTTGAAGCCCCAACAAAGTCTGGTACAGCAAATCTCCCGAAGCTGTGCCAATGGTGCTGGGAAAGATGCCGTCTCTGGTAGTTCCGGCTATTTCCATCGATTCCGAAGCCACCACAGTCACATTTCCCCCTTGTCCCGTACCCAGAGTTGAGGCTCCGATGGCTCCTCCGTCTCGGACAATCAACCGTCTGGCGTTCAACGTCACATCACCGCCTTTGCCACTTCCAACCGTTCCTGCAGCGATTAGACTTCGGGAAGGGCGAGCGCCCGGTGCGGTGCCGAGCACTTCCACCGAGTCTGAGGCGTTGATGGTGATGTTTCCGCCGGGCCCGCCCACAGGAATCAACCTTTCTCCTGTGCTCAGCCCGCTCGCAGAAGAGATGCTAGCCCCTGCTTCTACGCGCAGGGAGCGGCTGTTAATTTCAATATTTCCTGCCCTTCCCGTGCCGCCAATACTGTTAGCGACTAGAGCCGTACTCAAAGGGCTATCCGATCGCTCTCTCGCTACTATTACCGAGTCAGAAGCTCTCACGCTCAGATTTCCGCTGTTCCCGGCACCAAAAGTCGAGGGGGAGACGATGGCTCCGTCGGTGACACTCAGTTGACCGGTTTCGATAGCGATACTGCCTGCATTTCCGCTGTTAAAAGTTGGCGTCAACAGCCCGGAGGCATTTATTTCTACCGATTCAGAGGCTCTAATTGTCACAGAGGAGCCGTCTCCCGTACCGAGTGTAGGGTTGAGTATTACCGATCCGTCTCGGAGAGTTAATCGTTTCGTGTCGATCGCGATCTCCCCGGATCTGCCGGCACCGAGAGTTCCGGTAATGATGCTGCTTTCGCGCTCGGTGATATCTCCCGGCTCTTGTGCTGCAGCACGATCGAGAAGCCGTCGCCGAAAGTTTTCAAATCCTATTCCCTTAAGTTCTATATTCTCGGCGGTTCGGACATTGATCGGGCCTCCGGCTCCGCTTCCGGTAGTGGTGGAGCCGACAAAGGCTCGATCTAATAGGCTAAATCGTGCTGCTTCGATATTGATGCCGCGGCCGTCCAGGCTTCCCAAGGTATCGGATACTAGGCTCGATCGATCGCGCAAAATCACATTTCCTCCCCGAAGTGCGATCGCGCCCCCACCGGGCCCGCTCGCCGTCACCGCCGATAAACCTGATAATTCAATGTTGCCAAAATTGGCAACATTTGTATAATCTAAACCTAATCCTATGGGCGTGATGTTGAAGCTTACAAAACCTGGACTTGCCACACTTCCTAATTGAATATTGCCACTAAAAGCGCTGGCAAAACCATTGTTAAAGATTAAATCTCCTCCTACCAGTGCTAAGGTTTGACCGGGAGGAACTGCCAAACCGACGGGAATTGTTGTGTCTTGAATAACTTGGGTGACACTGGAAGTGTTGACAATTGCGCCGGGATTCTCTCGAAATCTCAAACCCACCGGAATATTAACCGTCAATAGCGGCGCTGCTTGGGGATTGGCGCTGCTAAATTCAAAGCCGTTATTAAATACAATGCTGTCGGCAGTTCCAGCCAGAAAAGAGCCGCGCACATCTAACCGAGCGTTCGGCCCGAATACAATTCCTTTCGGATTAATTAAGAATAAATTGCCGTTTCCCAAAACTCCCAGAGTCCCTAAAATATTTGAGGAGTTGGGGCCCGTAACGCGGGTAAAAATATTAGAAATTCCGCTGGGATTTTCAAAATAAGCTCCCCGCCCTTCACCAATGTTGAATTCCCGCAAGCTGTGAAATAAATTAACGCCGCGTGTTGCTCCGCCAGTGATTCTATCTGAGGGTAGGTTATTGATAGTATCGGGAACTGTGCGGGAACTTTCCGGGCCCAGGGTATTATCGGGAATGATTTGGGCGATCGCGGAAGTGGGAAATAGCAACAGGAAGGCAAACAGTAGGGAGTAACTTACGGGCGCGCCAGATGCCCATCCCACAATAAAATCTAGTATTTGTGGAACAGGCATCTTGCCTGTTTTTGAGAATGGTGAAAACAGTAGGGAGTAATGCAATGGAGCCATAAAAACACTCTTTCCAGGATAAAGTTTATCGGTGTAATCTCATCTCGTTGCTCTAAAGGTTTTGAATTTGGCTGCTGAGTACAAGTTGCTCAACTGTGATTTCTAGTTCGGGAAAAGTTTTAGAGATAATGCGCTCATTACCTGTAAAACTTTGAACTAAATAACTGCCATTTTCCAAAGAGTAAACAAAAACTGTGGGAATTTTGGGATTGCCTAGATAAGCCCTAGAAGCAATGGCTAAATAATCCACAATCCAATACTCACAAATGCCGAGCCTTTGATACTCATCTAGCTTATCTACATAGTCGTCTTCCCAGTTAGTAGAGGCAACTTCTACTGCTAATTGGATAGGTTCGGTAAGGGCTCCGTAGCCACGTACATTGCTGTTCCATACTGAGGCCTTAACCACGCCAACATCAGGATTTCTGCCTTGCTCTTGTCCTGAAGCTGTTATTGTTCTCAAAACTATATCTTTGTCAACGATATAGTCAAGTCCCAAACGCTCGCTTTCTCTGTCGAAAGACTTAACAAGAAATCGTGCCACATTTTTATGAGCTCTGGTTGCTTCCACTTTGACAATCTCTCCATTTACCAGTTCGTAGATGCCCGATCCGTCTGGATACTTTTCGAGAAACTCTGCAAATGTTAGTTTAGTTTTTGTCTGAACCATAAAACCAGCCCTCTTGTGTTAACTAAGTTATACAATTGAGACTTGAGATTTGAGATTTGAGATTTGAGATTTTATATCATTTCCGGTAACACCGGAATGATGTTGACTGTTGACGGTTGACTGTTGACTGTTGACGCCGTGAACAGTGAACTGGAATTTACTATTCCGATGAAGTGCGGATTAGATATAATATCAAATCCGCACTTTATCGGAATTATTCATCTCTCTTCCCTTCCTCTGTATCCTCTGCGTTCTCTGCGGTTAAATCATTCCAAGCTAACCGGAATTAATATTAGATTGAAGTAGAGCATGGAATTAGCTGATAGCAATTTAATGTGAAGTTGCACATATCTCGATCCCCCTAAATCCCCCTTAAGAAGGGGGACTTTGAGAAGAATCTTGTCCCCCATTTTGATTTATGCGAAAAATAAGCAAAATTTTAGCTTAAGAAGGGGGACTTTGAGAAGAATCTTGTCCCCCCCTTATTAAGGGGGGCTAGGGGGGATCGGATTCTATGCAACCTCATAAAAAATTGGTATGAACTATATTTAATCGTTCTAGCGGTGGAATTCCGCTAGGATACAGGGGTTTCAACCCCAGCCACAACTAGCTAGAAACCAAAGTAATTAATCCGAAAGTAGATGCCTTTTTCCTGCAAAGTTCGATCGCCCGATCGAGCATTTATCAAAGGAATACCATAGTCGAGACGCACATTCAACCGATCGCCCATCTGCCAAATAAGCCCCAAACCTGCACCCAGCAGTTTATCGGAGTCAGGATTCGGCTTTTCTCCTGAATGGTTCCATCCTACCCCAAAATCGATAAACGGAGCCACTTGCAACAATCCTTCCACTTCCGGGACACGCCAAACCGGAATTCGCACTTCAGCAGATGCGATCGCACCGCTATCAGTTAACAGCAAATCTTGGCGGTATCCGCGCACACTTTGAACGCCACCGATCCCAATTTGTTCGAGGGAAAGCAGGGGGCGATCGGCTAATTGAATGTCATAACGCACAATCAGCAAGGTTTCTGGGGCTAGCAGCCGCACATACTGGGCTTGGCCGCGCCACGCCAGAAAACTGCTGTCAGGGCCGCTATCGTTCGCAGTAGCGCCGAACAGATTAGTGCCGAGGGAGAATTGCGATCGCGCCGCGAACACTTGGTTGGAAGTCCGCTGCACGTATTCTTGAAAAAACCGCACAGCAGAAACCCGCGTTTCGCCGCGCTCATTTGCTCCCGCCGAAAGCGCAAATCGTTCCCCTGACAGGAATGTATCGCTTTCTTGCCGCGAAAAACTCAGTCCCAAAGCCAAAGTGCGATCGGGCTTTTCGACAATCGGCTGGCGGTAAGTTAACTCGTAAGTCCGCGATTTCCCCTCAATTTGTGCAGCATCAAACGGTTCCTCGATGATATTGGTGCTAGCAGCACTCGCAGCGAACGTAATCGTGCCGTTGCGCGCGTTGACGGGGACGGTGTAGCTGCCGTTGAATTCATTGCTGCCGTCGGTGTTAGCATAAGATACCTCTAATCCGTCGCCCAAACCGAGCAAATTTGCTTGATTTATGCGAACACCGCGCCGAAAACTGCCGACGCTGGGCGATCGATTGTTGTCTGCGAACACTTCAGCGCTAAAGCTGTCTGCTTCTTTTACCCGCACTTCTAAGCGGCTGTTTTCCGGGCGGCTTCCGGCTTGGAGTTCGGCGGAAATATTGCCAATTAAGGGGTCGAGTTGCAGCAGTTGCAAGGCTTCCAGCAGCCGATCGCGATTGAGGGGCCGTCTGGTAGCGCGTTCTAGGCGCGATCGCACGTAATTGGAATTTAAGCGTCTGTTTCCAGTAATCACAATTTCATCTAATCCGCCTTCTACAATCCGAATTTTCACCACACCTCCCTCTCTCGGAAAGGTTTGGTTGGCGGTAATTACAGCGCCGGAATTGATGTATCCGGCGGCTACATATTTTTGCGTGACGGCTGCTTCGGCTGCGATCAGTTCGGCAAAGGTGATTTCGCGGCCCGCAAACTGTTGCGTAACTTCTGCGAGTTCGCGATCGCTAAAGGCTGTGTTGCCCTCAAATTCAAAGCGATCGACCCTAATTGTACCTATAATCCCCGGTCTATCATCGCCGGGAACAGGTGTTAGCGGGGCTGGTGGGAGGGGAGACGGCGCAGGGGGTTGCGGTGGCTCAGGAGCTGGTAATTCGGGTTCTCGCGGCAAAATTGGGTTGGGCAGTTGGGCCAGATGCGAGGCTCGATCGATACCCAATTCAATTTTTTTTCGGTCAATACTTTCTTCTAGTTTTTGATCTGAGTTAAAAAGCTCGGTTTCTTGAGTTTTTGTGCTAAATGTGCGATCGGCCTGAGATGTTGCACCATTGTCTATAAGCCTGTTATCGGCGGGCAGGATGCCCACCCCACAATCAAACTCACTCGTTGTGGAACAGGCATCTTGCCTGTTCTTGAGAATGGTGTAAGATGTCACATCGACTGAATTTGCCGAGGAAGGCGGTAAGTCGGGAGTTTCCGCTGCCACCGGGTGTTCTGATTCAGCGGGTAACTGCGTTTCCTCGTCTTTTACGGGCAATTCTTGGCGTTTGTCAAGATTAGTATCGGGAAGGAAAGCTCGATCGCCTCTGCTGCTAACTGCTGCCAAATCCTCAACATTTGAGGTCAAAATTTCAACTGTGCTAGCGGATGTTTTCGCTGGTTTTGCCAACACAACTAACCCCAAAATACCAGCGAATAAAAATAGTTTTTGCGAGCGACAAGCCATAGAATCTAATTATCTCGAATAATTGGGTGAAAATATTTTCCGCAATAGAGCACCCTCAAGTAAAAATCAATCTTAACAGCAAAAAAAAGAAACAGCCGTCCCAGCCAACAGTTTCGGCGACGGCTACAAACCAAAAGGTCGATCGACGGCTGTTCATTTCCCAACACTTACGCATCAACCGGGTTCTTATCCGAAAAAATATCGTGTAAGTCGATCGTAAACCGTAAAAAAAACCAAAATTTTTTAGTTGCAAAACCTACGCTTTCATGGTAATGAAGCGACCAGAACAGTCCTGGACACCAGGGTAAACCAGAAACGCGCTACAACTGAGATATTGCACCATTCTCAATAATCTTTTTATGAACAGGCAAGATGCCTGTTCCACAAGAGATAAATTTTCTTGTGGAACAGGCATCTTGCCTGTTCTGAAGAATGGTGGAAGATGTGAGTTACGCCTGTTCCACAAGAGATAAATTTTCTTGTGGAACAGGCATCTTGCCTGTTCTTAATAATAGTGCAAGATGTGAGTTACAACCCGCAGAGCCACTAAAAAACCCGGTTTCTTTGATTTTGGTGCATCATCCCAAATCCGACTTTAATACCCCCTTTATTATGGAGTCCGCGTCTACCCACATCCTGTGCGTAGACGCCGTTTCAACCGCCAAGCCTGATAAAGGGGGTTTGTAACTTTGAATTATGCAGACCGGCCCGCACCAGCCGCAGCACCCATTTGAGCCCCGTCAGTCAATCCCACCAACTTAGCGCTCAACTCCCACATCCGCTCGCCTTTTTCATCATCGCGGGCCTGGGGAGAAACCTTTTGCACAAAAGACTTACCATCTTTTTTCTGGCGGTTTCCCCAACTCCAATAAGCCCCAGATTGCTTGTATTCTGGATCAGCAACCACCATCGCCAGCCTTTCCCCCGCCAACTCCTGCGACACGTAACCCCCGGTGATATTCTTCTGAAACAGCGGGAACAGCTTCTGAAACAAAGGATAGTGGTTGCGGAACAGCGGCGTATCCGCAACGCATCCCGGATACAGCGAAGTGAAAGTAATCCCCGTGGATTCATGAAAGCGGCGGTGCAATTCCCGCATCGTCAGCACATTACAAACTTTGCTATCTTTGTAAGCCTTGACCGGTTCAAACTTCTTGCCATCAACCATCGAAATCGGGTCTTTGAAACCCGCTTCAAAACCCTCAAACTTGCCCAAATCCGGGCGCGGCGGAATCTTCCCGCCCAACTCGTCTGGATTGTGAGTCACGGTTCCCAAAATCACGATTCTGGCATCGGAATAATAGGAAGGCTTCATATTTTCCATCATCAGGTTGCACAGCAGGAAATGACCCAGGTGATTGGTAGTCATCGTCAACTCGTAACCCTCCGGGCTCCGCAGCGGTTCCTTAATCAAAGGCATATAAATGGCGGCGTTGCACACCAAAGCGTCCAGAGACCTGCCGCTGGCCTTAAATGCGCGAGCAAATCGGCGCACGCTCTCCAAATCGCCCAAGTCAATCTCCATGATGGAGAAACTGCCTTCAGGTATACCCAACTGGCGGGCGGCGTCTCCGGCTTTTCGCACGTCCCGACAGGCCATGACTACGTGCCATCCCTTGTCTGCGAGAGCTTTCGCGCCGTACAAACCGACGCCGGAGGAAGCGCCGGTAATGATAACCGTTGATTTGTGATTTTGTGCCATCTTGTTAAAAGCGCTTCCGCTATGGATTTTTTTCAGGCACTCAAACGCTGAGCTAGCAGCTTGGATGTTTTGAAGTACCCTATGGTTATTAGGATATGGGGAAACGTTCTCGATCTCAACCGGGAGCCTCTCACTTTTGCAGCCAAGCTAGAAATTGGAGGCAGGAGGCAGGAGGCAGGAGGCGGGAGCCAGAAGCCAGGAGGCAGGACGCAGAAGAAGTGTTTTTACAAATAGGAGATGCTCGCTCTCAACGGGCGATGAAAATTAAATATGGCTCCAACTCCGACTCGTGTTTTGAGAAATTAACCATACATCTTTTAGGGGCGGGTTGACCATTATCTATGATGCACATACTCGGTATTTATTGATAAACCCGCCCCAGCCAACTCAACTAAGAAATAGCGGCTGGTTCCTGATAGGTAGGGAAATCGATATAACCTTCAGGCCCAAAAGAATACCAGACGCCGACTTCAGCAGGCGGATTGAGCGGCCAACCATTAGTAAAACGCTCTACCAAGTCAGGATTGCTGATAAAATCTCGACCAAAAGCAATTAAATCGGCAACTTTGCTGCTCAGGGCCGTTTCAGCCTGTTCTTGAGTATATCCGCAGTTGCCGACGAGCGGCCCTGCAAACACATCGCGAAACTCTGCTATCATCATCGGCGTTCCCAATTCATGAAAGCCAAATGCTAGACCGTCCACCAAGTGAAGGTAAGCTAAATCATAGGCATTTAACTGCTTCGCGAAATACAGAAAATCTTCTCGATATTCGGGAGAACCCATGTCATTGTAAACACCGTTGGGAGAAAGTCTAACTCCCACTCTGTTTGCCGGATATACTGTGATTATTGCCTCTACAATTTCCTTAAGAAAACGGTAGCGATTTTCAACTGATCCGCCATAGGAATCAGTGCGGTGATTGGTTTTGGTTTGCAGGAATGTGTCAATGAGATAGCCGTTTGCCGCGTGAATTTCTACACCGTCAAAACCTGCCATTTTTGCTCGTTCTGCCGCTTTGCGATAATCTTCTACAACTAGGGAGATTTCATCGGTTTCTAGAGCGCGGGGGGTTTCGTAGGGTTGTTTGCCCACAGGGGTATGAATGCCTTCTCCGTTTATTTTGATGGCAGATGCTGCAACTGGCAATTGATTGTTTTCATGAAAACTGCTGTGGGAAGCTCGTCCGCAGTGCCAAAGCTGCATGAAAATCGGCGTTTGGTGGGCATGAACCGCAGTCACAACTTGTTTCCAAGCTTCGCCTTGCTCGTCTGAATAAATACCGGGCGTATTGAGCCAACCATTAGCTTGAGTAGAAACCACTGTGGCTTCTGTAATGATTAAACCAGCGGAGGCTCGCTGAGTGTAATACTCTGCCATCAAGGCGTTGGGCATCCGCGCTTCACCGGCTCTGGCTCTCGTCATGGGTGCCATGACTACCCGATTTTTTAAGGATAAATCTCCGATTTTGAAGGGGCCCAGTAGGAGTGGAGAAGTTGTTTGATTGGTCATAATTTTGGTATTTTTTCAACTGAATAATCAGGGAAATCACATATAGCAACTGCCCGTGTTAGGATGCAAGGCAAGACATCCAAGGGTGGCCAAAACGTAAGCAATCAAACTCATCAAGATGTTTACGAATTTGACTTTTTAGCCAAGACTCTTCTTTGTTCAATTTTGTTAAACTCTGGAGAGTATGGCGGTAAATATAATAGTCTACACCCTGCTGTTTGAATCAATTCCTGAATCCGACCACTTTTATCAAATGTGAGATTATCCATCACCACTACCTGTGCTGTGACAAGTGTGGGAAGTAAACGTTTCAATCCCTGATAGGGTTTTAGGTTGTTTCCGGCAACACGGGTACTCGGTAGTAGTACAACCACGGCTTGTTTCAATCCCTGATAGGGTTTTAGGTTGTTTCCGGCCTTGGCCTTTTTACTTTTGCCCCATTCTGCCACTGCTGTTTCAATCCCTGATAGGGTTTTAGGTTGTTTCCGGCTTGAACTGGAAGTAGAGCTAGCCAAACAGTGCGTAGAGTTTCAATCCCTGATAGGGTTTTAGGTTGTTTCCGGCTTGCGGGTTTATCGTTTGCTTGTCTTCTTCGTCGTTTCAATCCCTGATAGGGTTTTAGGTTGTTTCCGGCGGCTGTCCGTTTGCAAGACTGATTGACCCAGACGGTGTTTCAATCCCTGATAGGGTTTTAGGTTGTTTCCGGGGCTACTTAATGAGCGCATCAATCGTTAGCTTCATGTTTCAATCCCTGATAGGGTTTTAGGTTGTTTCCGGCTAAAACTAGACTTTTTCCAAAATCTAGGGCGGCGTTTCAATCCCTGATAGGGTTTTATACCATTTTTTTAAAGATGTGATAGACTTATGTAAGAAGTAAAGGAGCCAATAAAAATGTCTGGTCGCCCTAAC